>JAKAZN010000001.1 GCA_021815835.1 Pseudomonadota bacterium | reverse complement strand
CTTCCAGGTCGGCCAGCGCCGGATCGTGGGCGACGAACTGGCGCACGAACTCCGCCCCCGCCGCGCCGATGTCGGGGCCGATATCGTTCAGTACCACCCCGGCGATCAGCCCGGGACGCGCGACGCCAAGACCCATCGCGATCAGCCCGCCGAAGCTCGTGCCCACCAGCACCGCGCGGTCGAGATGCAGCGCGGCGGCCAGATCCATCGCGTCGCGCACGCAGGCCTCCGGCCCGTAGCGGTCGGGCGGGGCGCCGGAGGGCAGGCGGAACGACCCGCCCCGCCCGGCGTAGTCGATCGCCACCATCCGCCGCCCCGCGCCCGCGCCGGCGGCCAGCGCGGCGAAATCCCCGGCGGTGCGCACGAGGCCAGGCAGGCAGAACAGGGCGGGGCCCTCGCCCTCCCATTCCAGCGCGTGCAGGATCTGTCCGTCCCAGGCGGAAATCCGATGCGATCGCGGGGCGCGCATCATCGCGGCTTCATCCACTGCGCGGTCAAGCTTGGGGCGGCGATATTGGCGCGGGCGAGATAGATCACGGTGTTCTCCAGCACCCGCTGCACATAGTTGCGGGTCTCGCCGAACGGGATGCGCTCGATCCAGTCGATCATAGCCGCCGCGCCCCTGGGCGGACCGCCGCTCGCGGCCAGCCATTCATCCACCCGGCGCGGCCCGGCATTGTAGGCGGCGACGGCCAGCGGCAGGGACCCGCCAAACCGCGCCAGCAGTTGGTCCAGATAGGCCGAACCCAGCGCCATGTTGCGCGCCCCGTCGCGCGTCAGCGCCACGGTGGAGATCGGGCTCGCCAGCCGGCGCGCCAGCATTGCCGCCGTGGCCGGCATCAGCTGCATCAGGCCGCGCGCGCCGGAGGGGCTGATCGCGCCGCGATCGAAGCTGCTCTCCTGGCGGA
Organism: Pseudomonadota bacterium; assembly: GCA_021815835.1. Taxonomy (GTDB): domain Bacteria; phylum Pseudomonadota; class Alphaproteobacteria; order Acetobacterales; family Acetobacteraceae; genus JAJZVS01. Next base: position 16,118 of record JAKAZN010000001.1, on the reverse strand, counting down.
TCAGCGCCAGCACCACCGGCTTTTCCGCCGCCCCCAGCGCGGACGCCGTATCGGCGGGATCGACCGCCAACGGCCAGCCGGTCCGCGGCAGCATCTTCCCTTCCAGCCCCATGCGCCGGGCGATGAACACCGCGGTTTCCGGCAGGCCCACGGCGAGCGCCAGACGGGCGGCCAAGGTCTGTTCCGCCGGGTCGGGCGCGACCTCGGCCATGCGGAACAGGAAGGCGCGGGCGCGGCCGGCCTCGTGCCAGGCGACCAGGAGCAGGGCGGCGCGGACCAGTTCGTGGCCGGTGAAGGCGAAGGCCTGGGCGCGGGTGAATTGCGGATCGCGCGCGGCGGCGATCAGGGCGGCGGGGTTTTCGCCGAGCGCGGCGGCGGCGAGCTGGCCATAGAACGTGGTGGGGTAGGCGCTGGCCGCGCGGTACTCGCCCGAGGGGTCCGCGCCGGCGGCGGCGGCGGCGCGGCCGAGCCAGTAATGGCCGCGGGCCTGGGTGATGGCGGCGTGGGAGGCGGCGGTGACGCGGTGGAAGCTCGCCGCCGCGCGGGCCGGGTCGTGCAGGGCGGTGAGCGCGATGAAGCCCGAGAGGAACCCGGCGGAGGCGATGGCGGCGGGCGCGGTCTGCGCGGGGTCGTTGGCGGCGGTATAGGCGGCCTGGGCATTGCCGGCGGCGAGCAGGTCGCGGGCGAGGATGTCGCGCTCGTTCCAGAACGCGGCGCGGCTTGCGGCGGGCGCGGCGGCCTCGGCGGCAAAGCCCCGGGCGCGCCAGAGGGCCAGCGCCGCGTCATCGTCGGACCCGCGGCGGAGGGCGACCGCCTGATCCAGAACCAGGCCAGGGGTCGCGCGCGCCTCGGCCGGCAGGGCGCGGATCAGTGCCTGGGCATCCGGCGCGCCCTGGCGGAGCGCGAGCCAGGCGCGGGCGAGCGGACGGCGCGCGGGGGCAAGCCGGGGGATGGTGGCGCGGGCGGCCGACGGGTCGGGGCGCAGCAGGCGCTGGAACCGGCTCCAGCTATCGGCCGGGGTCACCCGGGCGGACCAGCGCGCCGCGAAGGCGGGATCGGTCAGGCCGCGCGCCCAGGCCTGGCGTGCAGCCGCGGCGGCGGCGTTCGGGTGGTGGGCCTCGGCCAGCGCATCGGCGCAGGCGGCCAGCGCGGCGGGGAGCGTGACCGGACCCTGGCGGCATTGCCGGGCGAGATCGGCCGGATCGGAATCGGTCAGCAGGGCCTGCTGGCGGCGCCGCTCCAGCAGCCACTGGTCGGGCCAGTCGGGATTGGCGGCGCGGAAGGCGGCGATCTCCGCCGGGGTCGCCGCGCCGGGGTCGAGCAGGCGGTAGAAGGTGACGAGCTTGGCGGCCACGGGGTCCGCATCCGCCGCGGCTGCCGCCTGGGCCTGAGGCCAGGCATCCGCGCGGACGAAGGGCATGGGATCGGCCGCGCGCGCGGCGGGGGCAAGCAATGTCGCGGCGACAGCCGCGCGGGGTAGTATCCTGGCGACAGCCGCGCGGGGTAGTATCCTGGCGACAGCCGCGCGGCGTAGCGTCCGGGCGACGGCCGCGCCGAGTGCTCCGATGATCCTGCCGCGCCCGCTCATGCGCCCCTTCTAGCAACCCCGGCGCTTGCGAGGCATCCCCCTTGCGCCTAGCTTCCCGTTTTCCGCGCGAGACCGGGTCCGCGCGCCCTTCCAGGAGGATCAGATGTTCAAGGGATCGCTCGTCGCCCTGATCACGCCGATGCGCGCCGACGGGTCGATCGACGAGAAAGCCTATGCCGATTTCGTGGACTGGCAGATCAAGGAGGGCACCTCGGCGGTGGTGCCGACCGGAACAACTGGCGAATCCCCGACCCTGAGCCATGCGGAACACAAGCGCGTGGTGGAGATCGCGATCGAGGTCGCGAAGGGCCGCGTGCCGGTGATCGCCGGGACCGGCTCGAACAGCACCGAGGAGGCGATCGGTCTGACGCGCCACGCCAAGGAAGCCGGCGCGGACGCGGCGCTGATCGTCACGCCCTACTACAACAAGCCGACGCAGGAAGGGATGTTCCTGCATTTCTCCGCGATCGCGGACGCGGTGGACCTGCCGATCATCATCTACAACATCCCCCCGCGCAGCGTGGTGGACATGAGCGTCGAGACGATGGCGCGGCTGGCCAGGCACCGCAACATCATCGGCGTGAAGGACGCGACCGCGAACCTCGCGCGGCCGTTGCACACGAAGCGGGAATGCGGGCCGGAATTCTGCCAGTTGTCGGGGGAGGATCACACGGCGCTGGCCTTCCTCGCCGCCGGGGGCGTGGGGTGCATCAGCGTGACGGCGAACGTGGCGCCGCGGCTGTGCGCGGAGATGCACACGGCCTGGCAGGCCGGGCGGATCGGCGCGGCGATGGCGATCCAGGATCGGCTGGTGCCGCTGCATGATGCGCTGTTTGCGGAAACCAGCCCGGGGCCGGTGAAATATGCGGCGAGCCTGCTGGGCAAGACCGAGAACCGATGCCGGCTGCCGCTGGCCCCGCCCGGTGAAGGGACGCGGGCGCGGGTGCGGGCGGCGATGACGGAAGCGGGCTTGTTGAACTGATCGTCTTCACCTCTCCCGGTTGCGGGAGAGGTGAGAGAGTCCCGCGAATGGCCGCAGTCAAACCGAAGAAATCACTCATCTCGCACGGGATCGCCGCGCAGAACCGCAAGGCGCGATTCGATTACGCGATCAAATCCACCGTCGAAGCCGGCCTGGTGCTGAAAGGGCCGGAGGTGAAATCGCTGCGCCTCGGCCGAGCGACCCTGACCGATGCCTGGGCGGGGGAGCGGGAGGGGGAGATGTGGCTGTTCAACGCCTATATCCCCGAATACCAGGGCGGCGTGCTGTCGCGGTTCGAACCCCGCGCACCGCGGAAATTATTGCTTAAAAGAAAGGAGATGCGGCAATTGGCCAGCGCGGTGTCCCGGGACGGGATTTCGCTGGTGCCGCTGCAGATCCATTTCAACGAGCGGGGGCGCGCGAAGGTGCTGCTGGGACTTGGGGAGGGGCAGAAGAAGGCGGACAAGCGGGCGGCGATCGCGACGCGGGACTGGCAGCGGGACAAGGCTCGGCTGTTGCGCGCGCGGGGGTAGGGGACCGGACGGGCATGGCCGCCCGCCCGTCGCGGAATTTGCCCCGCGCCTGGCCCTATTGCTCCCCTGGCTGCCCCGGCCCATGAACCATGGCGCGCGGCCAGTCTCGCCACGTCCCGCCCTCCCGTCGCGCCCGTTCCCACCTGGCCTCCCGCGCATGTCCCCGTTCGAAGGCAGCAAACCCTCCCCTGCCCCCGCGCCGACCCGCGCCGCGCGCCGCCGGTTCCGCGCGCGCCTGCAACACGCGCCGCAGGTGCTGCGCGCGCTCGTGCGCATCGACGAGCTCTGGCTGCTCACCCTGGCTGCCTGGGTCGGTGCCTGCGCCGGCGTGATGGTTTTCCTGATGACCGCCGCCGCCCAGCTCATGCATCAGGTGCTCTTTAGCCTGCCGTCCGGCGCGCATCTCAGCGCCATGCCCGGCCTTCCTCCCTGGCGCTCGCTGATCGTCCTGCCGCTCGGCGGTCTTGCCGTCGGCTTGTTCGGCCTGGTCGTCGGCCGCTTCCGTCCCCGCCGCGCGATCGATGCGATCGAGGCGAACGCGCTCTATGGCGGGCGCATGTCGCTCAATGACAGCCTGATCGTCGTCGCCCAGACCATTCTTTCGAACGGCGTCGGCGCCTCGATCGGGCTGGAGGCCGGCTATGCGCAGATCGGCGCCGGGCTTGCCTCCCGCTTCGGCCGCGCCTTCCAGCTCCGCCGCAACGATCTGCGTCTGCTGGTCGGGTGCGGCGCGGCCGGGGCCATCGCCTCGGCGTTCGACGCCCCGCTCACCGGCACGTTCTATGGCTTCGAGCTGGTGATCGGCACCTACACGCTCGGCACCTTCGCGCCGGTCGCCGCGTCATCGTTGGTCGCGGTCGCCGTGCTGCACACGATGGGCCACGCGCCGTTCGAGCTGCATCTGACGATGCCGCCGCTGCGCTCGGAGGATTATGCGCCGATCCTCGGCACCGGCCTGCTGTGCGCGCTGGTCGGCATCGCGCTGATGCGCGGCGTGACCCTGATCGAGGATCTGTTTCGCCGCAGCGGCATCCGTCCCTGGCTGCGTCCGGCGCTGGGCGGGCTCGTGGTGGGCGCGATGGCGCTGGCGAGCCCGGCGGTGCTGTCCTCCGGCCATGGCGCGATCGAGACCCTGATCCGCGCGCCGATGCCGCTGCGCTGGCTGGCCCTGCTGGTGGTGATGAAGGCGGTCGGCTCGGCGGTTTCGATCGGGTCGGGGTTTCGTGGCGGGCTGTTCTTCGCCTCCCTGGTGCTGGGCGCGCTGGTGGGCAAGTTCGCGGGCGGGACGCTCGCGCTGGTGAGCACGCATTACGCGGTGCCGATCGTCATCATGTCGGTCGTGGGGATGAATTCGCTGGCCGTCGCGATCATCGGCGGGCCGCTCACCATGGGGTTCCTGGCGCTGGAGTCGACCGGAAGCCTGCCGCTGACGATGGCGGTGCTCGGGGCGTCGGTGGTCTCGGCGGTGACGGTGCGGCGCACCTTCGGCTATTCCTTCGCCACCTGGCGCTTCCACCTGCGCGGCGAGGGCATCCGCAGCGCCGTCGATGTCGGCTGGATGCGCAACCTGACGGTCGGGCGGCTGATGCGCCATGGCGCGCGCAGCGTGCCCGCGGACATGACCATCGCCACGTTCCGCCATGATTTCCCACTCGGTTCCACGCAGCGGGTGGTCGCGCTGGACGCCGACGGCGCCTATGCCGGCATCGTGCTGGTTGCCGAGGCCCACGCGGAGGCCGATGCCGAACATCGCCTGACCGACATCCTGCATCACCGCGACACGGTGCTGCTGGCGGAGATGACGGTGAAGGACGCGATGGCGAAATTCGAGGACGCGGAGGCCGACGCGCTGGTGGTGGTCGATGACCTGGAATCCCGCCGCGTGGTCGGCCTGCTGGCGGAATATTACGCGCTGCGTCGTTACGCGGAAGAACTGGAGCGCCGGCGCCGCGAGCTCGCCGGGGAGTAGTCGCGGGGGTCGCGCGCGCCGGCCGGGCCAATCGTTGGTCCGCCCCGCTTGACCCTACGCCATCGCCCTGCCACCCCGCTGCGACCATCCGCCCGCCAGGGAGCGCGCCCATGCCCACCAACCCCGCCGACGGCCCCATTCTCGGCACCCTCTACGGTTCCGACGCGATGCGCGCGGTGTTCGACGAGACCGCCTATTTCCAGCGCATGCTGGACGTGGAGGCCGCCCTCGCCCGGGTGCAGGCAAGGCTCGGCCTGATCCCGCCCGCGGCCGCCGTCCGCATCACCGAAGTGGCACGGTATGAAAACCTGAACCCGGCCGTGCTCGCCGCCACCGCGCGCAATGTCGGCTATCCCGTGGTCGGCCTGGTCGCCGAACTGTCTCGCGCCGCCGGCGAACATGGCGGCTGGACCCATTGGGGCGCGACCACCCAGGACATCATGGACACCGCGACGGTGCTGCAGGTTCGTGCCGGCCTTGCGCTGGTCGCAGCGGAACTGGCCGCGGTTCGGTCCGCGCTGCTCGGCCTCGCCGCGCGCCACCGCGACACGGTGATGGCCGGACGGACCCATCTGCAACAGGCGCTGCCCACCAGCTTCGGGCTGAAATGTGCCATCTGGGCGCAGCCTTTCCTCGCCCATGGCGAGCGCCTCGCCCAGCTTCGCCCGCGCGTCGAGAAGGTCAGCTTCGGCGGCGCCGCGGGCACCCTGGCCTCGCTCGGCGGGGACGGCATCGCGGTGATGGAGGGGCTGGCGGCCGAGCTCGGCCTGGCCGCGCCCCCCGCGCCCTGGCATGTCTGCCGCGACAGCCTGGCCGAAGCGGTCAGCCTGCTCGGACTGATCTGCGGCAGCCTGGCGAAATTCGCCACCGACATCATCCTGCTCGCCCAGACCGAGATCGCCGAGGTCGCGGAACCCTACGTCGCCGGCCGCGGCGCCTCTTCCACCATGCCGCAGAAGCGCAACCCGATCGCCAGCGAATACATCCACGCCGCCGCCCGCGGCGTGCAGGCGCTGGTGCCGCTGATGCAGGGCGCGATGGCGCAGGACCACGAGCGCGGCACCGGCCCCTGGCAGGCCGAGGCGCTGGCGATCCCGCAAGCCTTCGTCCTGGCCCATGGCGCCCTGCTCCATGCGCGCGCGATCGCCGAGGGCCTGACCGTCGATGCCGCGCGGATGCGCCGCAACCTCGATCTGACCGGTGGGCTGATCGTGGCCGAGGCGGTGATGATGGGCCTCGCCCCCGTGCTGGGCCGGGGCGAGGCGCATCACGTGGTGAAGCACGCCTGCGACGTGGCGCTGACCGAGCGGATTCCGCTGGCCGAGGCGCTGGCGCGCGCGCCGGAAGTGGCGGATCGGCTGGACGCGGCGGCGCTGGCGCGGCTGACCGATCCGGCGGGGTATCTGGGGAGCGCCGGGGCCTTCATCGACCGGGTGCTGGCCGCATCGGGGTAACGCCCGATCACAATCTCAGGTTGCAATCGAACGCCGTATGCCCTAATAAGGAGACCGACCTCTCTTATGTGGACACGACGAGCGATCGATGGCCAGGGCCTGGATGTGCGTCAAGATCGGCAGCGCGGCCTGCCGGAAGATCGTCCATATCGCGCCCTGGATGCTGGGCGCCTATCTGGCGGCTCATCCGCTGCCCACCGGCTGCCACACGCATACCTGCCATTGGGTGATCCCGAAGCGGGAGTTCCTGCGCGGCGGGATGTTCGCCCCGACCGGGCCAGCGCCGACCACGGCGCGCTGGCAGCCCGCGCCGGCGGCGTTCAGTCTCGTCATGCTCCATCTTCCCGCCGCCGGAACGGCGCCCGCGCGGGCGGCGAGCCCGACGAGTCCCCTGCCGGGGGTTATTGCCGTGACGACGCGATCGCGCCGGGGCGGACAGAGCCGGACCCCCTCCCCTTCGCCGCCCCGGAACGTGCCGGAGCCGCCGGCCGCCGGGTTGCTGGCCGTCGGCGCGCTGGCCGCTCTGTTGGCCTCCCGCCGTCCGAGGCGGGCGCGCGGCTGACCGGTCACGCACGGGAAAGGTGAGGTTTCCGGTCGGGCCAACGCCGCACGGCGAGCCGATTGCGCCCGCGCCACTGTGGCGCTAGATTGCCCAAATCATGGGCACCTGTCATCCGCAAACCACAAACTCCCGCAGCGCCACGTCGCCCCTTGCCCCGATTCCGCTCGGTGGCGGAATCTGCATCGACATCCCGGTCATCCTTGCCCCCATGTCGGGCGTCACCGATCTCCCGTTCCGCCGCCTGGCCAAGCGGCACGGCGCCGGGATGGTCGTCTCCGAAATGATCGCCTCCTGGGCGATGATCCGCGAGAACCGCAACACGCTCCGCATGGCCGAGGTCGATGGCGCCGGCGGCATCAGCGCCGTGCAGCTCGCCGGCTGCGAACCGCGGGCCATGGCCGAGGCCGCGCAGCTCGCCGTCGATCGCGGCGCCGATCTGATCGATATCAATTTCGGCTGCCCGGTGAAGAAGGTCGCCCTCGGCCAGTCGGCCGGCTCAGCGCTCATGCGCGACGAAGCCGCCGCCGGCGCGATCCTGGAAGCCACCGTGCGCGCCGTTCCGGTCCCGGTGACGTTGAAGATGCGCACCGGCTGGGACCACGCCAGCCGCAATGCCCCACGGCTTGCGCGCATCGCCGAGCAATCCGGCATCCGCATGGTCACCGTGCATGGCCGCACCCGCCAGCAATTCTATAACGGCCGCGCCGACTGGGATTTCATCGCCGAGGTGAAACAGGCCACCGCCCTGCCGGTGATCGCCAACGGCGACATCCTCACCGAGGACGATGCCGCCGCCGCGCTCGCCCGCTCCGGCGCCGACGGCGTAATGATCGGCCGCGGCTGCTACGGCCGGCCCTGGTTCCCTGCCCAGGTCGCGCATTTCCTCCGCACCGGGCAGCGCGCGCCGGAACCGGGGCTGGCCGCGCAGAAATCCATCCTGCGCGATCATTACGAGGCCATGCTGGTCCATTTCGGCGCCGATGCCGGCCTGCGCCTCGCGCGCAAGCATCTCGGCTGGTATTCGCGCGGCCTGCCCGGCTCGGCCGAGTTCCGCGCCACCGTCACCACCCTGACCGACATTCCCGCCGTGCTCGCCCTGATCGACCGCTTCTATGACCGCCTGATCGAGGCCGACGCGACCCGCGCCCCCGCGCCCCCGAAGCTGGCGGAGGCCGCCTGAATGAGCGGCGCCGTCGCCTCGCGCCTGCGCGCCGTCATCGGCCGCGTGCGCGACCGCGAGCCGCGTCCGTCGGCTCCCGATCCGCTCGCCCTGCTCGGCGCCCTGCCGGTGCCCATGGTGGTGCTGGACGCCGAGAGCCGATTCCGCTTCGCCAATCACGCGGCGGAACAATTCCTCGGCGTCTCGGCCGCGCATCTCGCGCAGATGGCGCTGACCGATCTGGTGCCCGCCGATAATCCGCTGTTCCTCCTGCTCGAGCAGGTGCGCGCGCATGAGGCGACCGTCTCCGGCCATGACCTGACGCTGGAAAGCCCGCGCCTGCACAAGCCGGGCATCACCGTGCATGGCTCGCCGTTGCCCGACGATGCCGGTGCCGTCGTGCTGGTGTTCCAGGATGTCTCCGGCGCGCGCGCGCTCGACCGCCAGCTCGCGTTTCGCGGCGCCGCGCGCAGCGTCACCGGCATGGCCGCAATCCTCGCCCACGAGGTAAAGAACCCGCTATCGGGCATCCGCGGCGCCGCGCAATTGCTGGAGGCCTCGGTGACGCCCGCCGACCGCGAACTCGCGGTGCTGATCCGCGAGGAGGCCGACCGCATCCGCGCGCTGGTCGATCGGATGGAGATGTTCGGCGAAAAGCCGATCGCGCGATCGGGCGTGAACATCCATCGCGTGCTGGAGCATGTCCGCAAGGTCGCGCAATCGGGATTTGCCCCGGCGATCCGATTCCAGGAACTCTATGACCCGTCCCTGCCGCCGGTGTGGGGCAATCGCGACCAACTGGTGCAGGTGGTGCTCAATCTGGTGAAGAACGCCGCCGAGGCGGTAGCCGACCAGCCGAACGGGGAAATCGTGCTCGCCACCGGCTTCCAGCAGGGCATGAGGCTCGCGGTGGCGGGCTCGCCGAGCCGGCTCGACCTGCCGCTCTATGTCGTGGTGCGCGATAACGGACCGGGCATCCCGGACGATCTTCGCCTGCATCTGTTCGAACCCTTCGTCACCACCAAATCCTCCGGCTCCGGCCTCGGACTTGCACTGGTCGCCAAGATCGTGGGCGACCATGGCGGGCTGATCGAGGTCGATAGCCGGCCCGGCCGCACCGAATTCCGTCTGCATCTGCCGGTGCTGGCGGAGGACGATCCCTCCTGTTGAGGCGAAGCGCATGACCCCGCCCACCGTGCTGATCGCCGATGACGACCGCTCCATCCGCACCGTGCTGACCCAGGCGCTGGGCCGGGCCGGCTACCAGGTGCGCTCCACCGGCCATGCCGCCACGCTCTGGCGCTGGGTGGAGGACGGGGAAGGCGATCTGGTCATCACCGACGTGGTGATGCCGGACGAGAACGGCCTCGATCTGGTGCCGCGCATCCGCCGCATCCGCCCCGATCTGCGCGTGGTGGTCATGAGCGCGCAATCGACCCTGATCACCGCGGTGAAGGCGGCGCAGCGCGGCGCGTTCGAATATTTGCCGAAGCCCTTCGATCTCGACGAATTGCTGAGCGTGGTCGGCCGCGCCCTCGCGGTGCCCGCCGCGATTCCGCATTTCGAGGCCGAGCCGCGCGACGCCGACGAACGCCTGCCGCTGATCGGCCGCTCGCCGGCGATGCAGGAAATCTACCGCACCATCGCCCGCCTCACGACCGCCGATCTCACCGTGATGATCAACGGCGAATCGGGCACCGGCAAGGAGCTGGTGGCGCGCGCGCTGCACGATTACGGCAAGCGCCGCGCCGGCCCGTTCGTGCCGGTGAACATGGCGGCGATCCCGCGCGAACTGATCGAGAGCGAGCTGTTCGGCCACGAGCGCGGCGCCTTCACCGGCGCGCTCAACCGCACCGCCGGGCGCTTCGAGCAGGCCAGTGGCGGCACCTTGTTCCTCGACGAGATCGGCGACATGCCGCCGGAGGCGCAGACTCGCCTGTTGCGCGTGTTGCAGGAGGGCGAGTTCACCTCGGTCGGCGGACGCCAGCCGATCAAGGCCAATGTCCGCATCGTCGCCGCCACGCATCGCGATCTGCGCGCCGCGATCCGCCAGGGCCTGTTCCGCGAGGACCTGTTCTATCGCCTGAACGTCGTGCCGATCCGCCTGCCGCCGCTGCGTGAGCGGGTGGAGGATATCCCGCCGCTCGCGCGCCATTTCCTCGATCGCGCGCGGGCCGACGGACTGGCGGCGAAATCGCTCGACGTTGCCGCGCTGGAACGGATGAAGCGCCATCCCTGGCCGGGCAATGTGCGCGAGCTGGAAAACCTGATGCGTCGGCTGGCGGCGCTGCATCCGGCCGAAACGATCGGCGCCGAGGCGATCGAGGCGGAACTTGCCGAGGCCGCGCCGGCGCCGGAACCCGCCGCCGCCGCCGGCCCCGAACCGCTCGCGCGCGCGGTAGAGCGGCATATTCGCGCCTTCCTCGCCGCCCATGACGGTGGCGTGGGTCCGTCCGATATTTATGACCGGGTGATTGCCGAAGTGGAACGGCCGTTGATCCGCCTGACGCTCGCCGCGACGCGGGGCAACCAGATCAAGGCGGCGGCGATGCTGGGCCTGAACCGCAACACGTTGCGCAAGAAGATCCGTGACCTCGAAATCCCGGTCGTGCGGGGGCTGATGTGAACCAGGTGCCGCCGAAAGCGGCGCTCGATCCGCCCGCGGTCACGCCCGTCTCGATCGGCCCGGATGGCGCCAGGCCGTCCTGGTCCAGCCGGCTGGCGGAGGCGCTGCTGGGCAAGGCGGTCACGGTGCTGCTGGTGGTGCTCGCGCTCGCCTCCGGGATCGCCACCTTCGCAGTGCTGGCGCGCGGGTCGCCGTTCGCGTCCAGTTCCGGGATCGGCGTCGGCTTGGTGTGGGCCAATCTCTCGGTGCTGCTGCTGCTGGGGCTGGTGCTGGCCGGGCGGCTCACGCGCGTCGTCACGGAACGGCGGCGCGGCGCGGCGGGGTCGCGGCTGCATGTGCGGCTCGTGCTGCTGTTCAGCGGCGTGGCGGTCGCGCCCTCCATCGTGGTCGCCGGCTTCGCGGTGGCATTCTTCCATACCGGCATCCAAGCCTGGTTCAACGATCCGGTCCGTACCGCGGTCACCGAATCCCTGCAGGTCGCGCGCGGCTATCTGGAGGAGCATCGCGACAATATCCGTGCGGTCGCGCTGGAGATGGCCGCCGATATCGGCCGGTCCGGCGCGATGCTGGCGATCGACCCGCGCGATTTCGCCCGCTCGCTCGCCGCGCAGACCAGCCTGCGCGGCCTGACCGAGGCGGTGATTTACGATGCGGCCTCGGAGCAGGTGATGGCCTCGGCCGGATTGTTCGGCGGCCTCGGCGTCAGCCCGCCGCCACGCTGGGCGATCAACCAGGCGCTGCAAGGCGGCGCGGTGGTGCTCGATTCCAGGGACGGGTCGCGGGTGCGCGCGCTGGTGGCGCTCGATTCTACACCGAAACTGGTGCTGATGATCGGCCGGCCGGTCGATCCGCAGATCCTGCACTACATGCAGCGCACCGAGCAGGCGGTGGCGCAATACAAGCGCCTGGACGCCAACCGATCGTGGCTGCAGATCGCATTCGCCTGGATTTTCGCGATGGTGGCGCTGCTGGTGCTGTCGGCGGCGGTGTTGATCGGGCTGGTCATGGCGAACCAGATCGCGCGCCCGATCGGGCAGTTGATCCTGGCCGCGGAACGGGTGCGTGGCGGCGATCTCGCGGTGCGCGTGCCGGAGACGGCCACCAACGACGAGATCGCCGGCCTCTCGCGCGCCTTCAACCGCATGACCGGGCAGCTTTTCGCCCAACGCGACGAGCTGATGGCGGCCTACCGGCAGATCGACGAGCGCCGCCGCTTCACCGAAACCGTGCTCTCCGGCGTCTCCGCCGGCGTGGTCGGGCTCGATCCGCAGGGACGGATCGAACTGCCGAACCGGGTCGCGGACCAGTTGCTGGGGACCGACCTGCTCGCCGCGACGGGCCAGAGGCTTGCGGAGATCGTGCCGGAATTCGCCCCGATGGTCGCCGCCGCGCTGGCCGAGCCCGGGCGCGCGCAAACCGGGGAGGTGGAGCTCGGCCCGCCGGCGCGGCGGCGCACCTTGCTGGTGCGGATCGGCGCCGATCTGTCGGGCGAACGGGCGGAGGGATTCGTCGTCACCTTCGACGACATCACCGAATTGCAGTCCGCGCAGCGCAAGGCCGCCTGGGCCGACGTGGCGCGCCGCATCGCCCACGAAATCAAGAACCCGCTCACGCCGATCCAGCTCGCCGCCGAGCGCCTCAAGCGCCGCTTCGGGCGCGAGATCACGTCCGATCCGGAAACCTTCGCGCAATGCGCCGAGACGATCGTGCGCCATGTCGGCGATATCGGGCGGATGGTTGACGAATTCTCCGCCTTCGCGCGGATGCCGCAGCCGGTCATCAAGCCCGAGGATGTCGGCCGCATCGCGCGCGAGGCGCTGGTGTTGCAGAAAACCGCGCGCCCCGGGATCACGTGGCGCAGCGACATCCCCGAGCGCGGCCCGGTGGCGCCCGTCGATCGGCGGATGCTGCGCCAGGCGCTGTCGAACCTGATCGCCAACGCCGCGGACGCGGTGGCGATGCGCCCGCGCACGCCGGACGATCACGGCGCGATCACGGTTGCGGTGACCCGCGCGGGGGGAGAGATCCGCCTCAGCGTCACCGATGACGGCATCGGCCTGCCGCAGGAGGATCGCGGGCGGCTGACGGAACCCTATGTGACGCACAAGCCGAAGGGGACGGGGCTGGGCCTCGCGATCGTGAAGAAGATCATGGAAGATCACGGCGGCAAATTGCTGCTGGAAGATCGCCCGGACGGGCCGGGCGCGATCGCCAGCCTGATCCTGCCGGCCCCGGCGGGCGATGGGCACGACGACGAGGGAGGCAACGATGGCGCATGACATCCTGATCGTCGATGACGAGCCCGATATCCGGCTGCTGATCGAGGGCATCCTGCGCGACGAGGGCTACGAGACCCGCGGCGCCGGCGATTCCGACTCGGCGCTGGCGGCGTTTCGCACGCGCCGGCCGGCGCTCGCGATCCTCGATGTGTGGCTGCAAGGCTCCAAGCTGGACGGGCTCGGCATCCTGACCGCGCTGCACCGGGAAGAGCCGCACGTGCCGGTGGTGATGATCTCCGGCCACGGCACGATCGAGATGGCGGTGCAGGCGATCCAGCACGGCGCCTATGATTTCATCCAGAAGCCGTTCGATTCCGACCGCCTGCTGCTGCTGGTCCGTCGCGCGCTGGAGGCCGCCTCGCTGGCGCGGGAGAACGCCGAGCTGCGCCTGCGGGCGGGGCCGGAGACGCAGCTGACCGGCCACTCCGGCGCGATCGGGGCGGTGCGCGGGCAGATCGAGCGGGTGGCGCCCACCGGCTCGCGCGTGCTGATCCAGGGCGCCGCGGGATCGGGCAAGGAAGTGGCGGCGCGGATGATCCACGCGCGCTCCCGCCGCGCGGACGGGCCCTTCGTGGTGCTGAACTGCGCGACCCTGGCGCCGTCGCGGTTCGAGGAGGAATTGTTCGGCGTGGAGGCGGGCGCCGATCCCGCCGCCCATCCGCGCCGCGCCGGCGTGCTGGAACGCGCCCATGGCGGGACCCTGCTGCTCGACGAGGTCTCCGACATGCCGCCGGAGACGCAGGCGAAGATCGTGCGCGTGCTGCAGGACCAGGCGTTCGAGCGGCTGGGCGGCTCGGCGCGCGTGCGGGTGGATGTGCGGGTGCTGGCCGCGACGTCGCGCGATCTCGCGGCCGAGATCGCGGCGGGGCGGTTCCGCGAGGATCTCTATTACCGGCTGGCGGTGGTGCCGCTGCGCCTGCCGGCGCTGCGCGAGCGGCGGGAGGATATCCCCCCGCTGGCGCTGCATTTCATGGCGCGCTCGGCCGAGACCTCCGGGATGGCGCTGCGCGAGATGTCGGCGGACGCGATGACGGCGCTGCAGGCCTATGACTGGCCCGGCAATGTGCGCCAGCTGCGCAACCTGGTGGATTGGCTGCTCATCATGGCCCCGGGCGGGCCGGCGGATCCGATCCGCCCCGACATGCTGCCGCCGGAGCTGGCGGCGGGCGCGCCGGCGCTGCTGGCCACCGATCCGGGCGCGGACGTGATGGCGCTGCCACTGCGCGAGGCACGGGATCTGTTCGAGAGCCGGTATCTGCATGCGCAATTATTGCGGTTCGGGGGGAATATCAGCCGCACCGCGAATTTCGTGGGGATGGAGCGGAGCGCGCTGCACCGCAAGCTGAAGCAGCTGGGGGTGAACACGGACGAGCGGGAGCGGGTGGGGGGGTAACGCGGGCGGTGGCGCAGGCGCCAGTCGCTGGCCATGCGCCGGAAGGATCGCCCATTCCGCCAGATGGTATCAAACGCGCTCGCTCAACGCGATCGCCACCCGGCAGCCGGCCTTGATGGCGGCCGACAGCAGGCGGTGGCCCGGTGCCTCCCGCGCGCCGCGATCGAGGCCGATGTCGCGGTGCTCGGCCTCCTCGGCGCGAAAGCCGGCGATTTCGGCGGCGAGCGCGGGGTCTTCGCCCGCCAGCGCATCTTCCTGGCGCGCATAATGGGCGCAGATCGCCTCCTCCACCGCCACGGTGCAGGCCATCGCGGCGCGCTCGCCGAGCGCCGCGGTCGCCGCGCCCAGCGCGAAGCCGGCCAGATGCCAGAGCGGCAACAGCGCGGTCGGGCGCACGCCGCGCTCGGCGATCAGCGCGGAAAACCGCGCCAGATGCGCCTGCTCCTGCGCCTGCATGTGCTCCAGGACCGGGCCGGACGCGCCGCGCCCCAGAATGGCGCGCTGACCCTGGTAGATGCGGACCGCGCCGTATTCGCCGGCGTGATCGACCCGGATCATCCGCGCCGTCGCCGCGCGAGCGGAGGGATCGCCAGGCAGCCTCATCGCCGCCGTCCCTGGCTTCGTTCCAGCGCGCTTCCCAGCAGGACGGCGAAGACCAGCGCGTAGATCAGGTTCATCGCCGCCATCGAGACCGGCAGGCCGGGGATCAGATAGGTGGGCGAATCGCAGGGCTTGGAGGGCAGCGCGGGCATCGACGCCAGGCGCTGCGCGATGGAGCCGGCGACGAAATGCGGCGCGGCGCACTCCGGCAGTGGGCTCGGCCACCAGCCGAACTCCACGCCCACATGCACCCCCGCGGCCACCGCGCCGGCCAGCACGGCCAGCACTGCCAGCCACAGCACCGCGCGCCCCAGGCCGCGCGGCAGGATCAGCGCCAGCACGCCGAGGCCGATCGCGATCCGGTATGGCCAGCGTTCCACGAGACAGAGCGCGCAGGGCACGAGCCCGCCCCAGGCCTCGGAGGCGAGCGCCACCGCGAGCGCGGCGCCGGCGGCGAGCGCGGTGAACAGGGCGGCGGGACGGTGCGACGGCGCGCGCATGCGCGCCATGTGCCCCGCTTCCCGCCGGGGCGCAACCGGCCTAGCCTGCGGGCCTCGCACGAACGGGGGAAACCGCCGATGCCGCGCATCCTGTGGGGCCGCAACACATCCAGCAACGTGATGAAGGCGATCTGGGTCCTGGAGGAACTGGGCCTGCCCTACGACCGGCGCGACGTCGGCGGCAAATTCGGCCAGACCGACACGCCTGCCTATCGCGGCATGAACCCTACCGGCCTGGTTCCTACCCTGCAGGAAGACGATTTCACCCTCTGGGAGAGCAACGCGGTCTGTCGCTATCTCTGCCATGCCCATGCCCCGCACAGCCCGCTCTGGCCGCAGGACCCGCGGGCCCGCGCGCGGGTTGACCAGTGGATGGACGCGCAGCAGACACAGCTGAACCGGCCGATGGCGGTGGTGTTCTGGGGCCTGGTGCGCACGCCGCCGGAGCAGCGAGACGCAGCGGTGATCGCCCA
>JAKAZN010000394.1 GCA_021815835.1 Pseudomonadota bacterium | reverse complement strand
CTCGCGATCGACATCACCCCGCGAGGGTTGCGCATCCAGCTGCTCGATTCCCGCCAGAACGCGATGTTCGCCGCCGGCTCGGCGCGGCCCAACGCGGCCGCGCGGCGGGCGCTGGGGCTGATCGGGCCGATCCTGGCGAAGCTGGCCGGGAAGGTGCGGATCGCCGGCTTCACCGACGCCTCCCTCCCGCCCGGCGGGGCGGCGGGCGGGAACTGGGCGCTGTCGGCCGCGCGGGCAAACGCCGCGCGCGCATTGCTGGCCGGCGCCGGCCTGCCCGATTCCCGCGTCGCCGCCGTCACCGGCCATGGCAGCCACGATCTGCTGCTGCCGGCCGATCCGAACGCGGCGGCGAACCGGCGGATTTCGATCCTGGTGCTGCGCCGGCCCGAGCCGCCGGGTCCCGCGATGACCCCAGGGGGGACCCCAGGGGGGACCCCAGGGGGGACCCCGGGGAGGACGCCGGCCGCCACATCGGGCGCCGCACCCCCCGGCACGCCCCTGAACACGGCATCCGGCGGGACCTGAGGGGCAGGGCACGAGGGAACATGGCGATGACGCGGACGGGATCGCGGCGGGGCCGGTCGGGCGGGCGCGCGGACATCGCGCCCGAATCGCGCCGGGCCGTCGCCCCGTCCACCGGACGGCATCTCTAAGGCGGCGCCATGTTCACGATCGGCGGATTCCTGTTCCTGGTGGTCTGCGTCTTCGGCAGCTTCGTCATCACCGGCGGCAGCATGGCAGCACTCGCCGGCTCCCTGCCGTTCGAGATGATGAGCATCGGCGGCGCCGCGGTCGGCACCTTCCTGATGGCCAATTCGATGCACGACGTGAAACACACGCTCGGCGGCATCGGCAAGACGTTCAAGGGCGCGCGCTTCCACAAGGCCGATTATCTCGACCTGCTCAGCGTGCTGTTCGTGCTCGTGCGCCTCGCCGCCACCAAGGGCGCGATGGCGCTCGAGGCGCATATCGAGAAACCCGACGAAAGCCCGATCTTCCAGAAATTTCCCAAGGTGCTGGCCAACAAGGTCGCGCGCACCATGATCTGCGACTACCTGCGCATCGTCGGCATGAACGCCGACGACCCGAACCAGATCGAGGACGTCATGGCGCGCGAGCTCAAGAAGACGCTCGCCGAGGAGATGCACGGCTCGCACGCGCTGCAATCGATGGCCGACGGCCTGCCCGCGCTCGGCATCGTCGCCGCCGTGCTCGGCGTCATCAAGACCATGGGCCATATCGACCAGCCGCCGAAGGTCCTCGGCGAGATGATCGGCGACGCCCTGACCGGCACCTTCCTCGGCGTGCTGCTCGCCTACGGCCTGGCCGCCCCGATCGCGGCCCGGCTGGGCGGGATCGTCGAGGAGGAGGCGAAATACTACGAGGTGATCCGCGCCGTGCTGGTCACGCATCTGCACGGCAACGCACCGCAGGTCAGCATCGAATCCGGGCGCAAGATGGTGCCCAACACGCATATGCCGAGCTTCCAGGAGCTCGAGGAGGCGGTGCAGAACGTGCAGATCTGATCCGCCCCGGTCATCCGGCGCGGCCCAGCCGGCGCAGCGCCAGGCCCAGTTCGAACCAGGCCGCCCCATGCACGATCAGCTCCACCGCGATCAGGCTGCCGGGCACCCAGATCCCCGGCCAGGGCAGGCTCTGATCGAGCGCCACGCCGATGAGGATCCCGACCAGCCCGCCGATCAGCAGCAGCCCCGCCCCGCCCAGATGCCAGTGCCGCACCGCGACCGCGATGCGGAGCAGCCCGCCCGCGGCGATCAGCCCGGCGATCAACGCGGTCAGCACCGCGCCGCCGGTCTCGGGTTCGGCCATCGCCAGCAACCCGGCCACCGCATAGAGCCCGCCCGCAACGATGTGCGGGACGAACATGCCCCAGGGGCGATCGCGCAGCGCGTGCAACCCCTGCGCCACGCCGCCGGCGCACAGCGCCGCGCCGATCCAGCCCATCGAGGCGAACCCGACCGAGACCACCGCGAACCAGGCGAAGGCGCCCAGCACGATCAGCACCGTGCCGAACAGCACCGACCAGGCCCAGTGCGATTGCGGATTACGGGACGCGAGGGACGCGGATTTTGTGTCGGTCACCATGGTCCGCTCATGCCCCCGCCAGCGCGGCCATCGCCGGCGCCACCAGCGCGGCCAGCGCCTCGCACCCCGCCCGGTCCGTCGCGTCGAATCGCCCGGGATGCGGGCTGTCGAGATCGAGCACGCCCACCACGCGCCCGCCGGCGCGCACCGGCACCACCAGCTCCGCCCGCGAGCGGCTGTCGCATGCGATATGCCCCGGAAACGCCGTCACGTCGGGCACGACGATACTCTCGCCCGACACGGCCGCCGTCCCGCACACCCCGCGCCCGAGCGGGATGCGCACGCAGGCCGGCCGTCCCTGGAACGGCCCCAGCACCAGCTCCGGCCCGCGCAACAGATAGAATCCCGCCCAGTTCAGCCCGGGCAGGGTGTGAAAGATCGCCGCGGCGGCATTGGCGAGGTTGGCCAGCGCGTCGTCCTCCCCGGCGATCAGTGCAGCGAGCTCGGCGCGCAATTCCGCGTAGCGCGCCCCCGGATCGCGCGCCCCCGGATCGCGGGCCCCCGGATCGCGCGCATCCGCGGGGGGATCATTCCAGGGCGCGGGGCGGGTGGGGTCGTGGCTCATGGTCGGGGCGTCTTCCGCCGCCCCGGCCGGCGGGTCAATGCGCGGCGGCGCCCGCGCGCCGGCGCCTGGCGGCGGCGGGCTTCGGCGTCGCGGCGGCGGGCTTCGGCGTCGCGGCGGCGAGCCGGAGGATGCTCCGCAAATCCCGCAGGAACGCGGCGCCGCCCGGCGTGCGCTGCACCAGCACGCTGCGCTTGTCGGCCGGGTCGTCCTTGCGCGCGGCCAGGTCGAGCTCGGTCAACCGATCCAGCGCGCGCGTGATGGCCGGCTTCGAGATCTCCAGCCGTTCCGCCAGGCCGCGCACCGTTTGCGCCTTCGGCTCCAGATAGCAGATCAGGAACACGCCGAGCTGGCGGGCGGAGAGATCGGGTCCCTCGCGGCGGACCAGCCCGATGAGGGCGTCGCGAAACAGCGCGGCCTGCGCGTCCGGGGTTTCGGTGGTGCTCATGTCGATCAGGATCCTTTTGCGGGCCTTGCGCGGGCGCCGCGGCGCGCCGGGCCGGATATCCGCGGGGCGGGCGAGGTGGAACAAAAACCGATGGCCGACGCCTGGGGGCCAGCGCCGCCAGGGGAAGCGGGGCCGGGCCCGGCCGCGTCGGCCATCGTCCCGCGTCTCCCAACGCCAGGAGCCTCGTTGTCGCGCCCCGCGCCTGTCGGCACGCCTGCCGTGATATTACGATGACGCCATGTCGCGGACGCCATGTCGCGGACGCCATGTCGCGCCGGATTTCGGGCCCGCGCCCGCCTGG
>JAKAZN010000393.1 GCA_021815835.1 Pseudomonadota bacterium | reverse complement strand
CGTGCCGGAGAAGGTTTGGTTGTCGATCCAGATCTCCTTGTGGGCGGCGCCATCGGCGAACGTCACCTGCACGTCGTAGGTGCCCGCGGGGATCCGTACGCTGCCCCCGGAGCCGGTCCAGGCGATGGTTTTGTCGTGGTGGCCGGGCGCGAAGAAATGAGCCTGGCCGGCGCCCTTCGTGTCGACGCCGCCGTTGGTGATGACATAGCGCACCTCCGCGGTGGCTGCGTCCGCGCGCGCGACCGTCGGGCCCCAAAGAAGTTGAACGGTCAGTCCGAGAACCGCGATGAAACTGCGCACATCGTATCCCCTGTTGCCATCTGTCAGCCAACACGGGCCCGTCCTACTGCCGCGGGCAGGCGCGGATCGCGGCCCGTTGACCTGTGTCACTTATATCACTGAGCGGTTCGTTCCATGGGTGTCAAGCTGACCGCGGCCGGCGATCGGGATCGGCTGCCCGCACGGAGGGCGTCGCCGCCTTCTCGACACCGCGAACGCGAGGGGTCGTGCGCGGCCCGCCCCGACCAGTCCCCGTGCGCGCCCGACCCGTGACCTTGCCCACGCGTCGCGGCGGGGACACTCTGTCCGCCGGAAACACGCGGCCTGGCCGCGGCGCGAGGGGGACAGGATGGCGGGCCAATCGCAGGGACTGAAGCGGCTTCTCGCCGGCGGCGCGCCGGTGTTTGCCCCGCTGGTGCTCAATCCGTTGATGGCGCGGTTGGCCGCGGCCACCGGATTCCCCGCGCTCTATCTGGGCGGCGGGTCGATGGGCTACCTGACATGTTTCACCGAAGCCAATCTTACGCTCACCGAAATGGCCCATGCCGGCCTCGACATCCGCGCCGCCTGCGATCTGCCGCTGATCCTGGATGGAGCCTGCGGCTGGGGCGATCCCATGCATCTGCGCCGCACGATCCCGATGGCCGAGGAAGCGGGCTTCGCGGCGATCGAGATCGAGGACCAGATCCTGCCCAAGCGCGCGCACCACCACGTGGGCATCGAACACCTGATCGACGCCGACCTGATGACGGCCAAGGTGGCCGAAGCCGTCGCGGCACGCCGCTCCCCCGACTTCCTGATCATCGCGCGCACCAACGCCGTGCGCGATATCAGCATGGACGAGGCGCTGCGCCGCGGCGAGGCGATGAAGCGCGCCGGCGCCGACATGCTGTTCATCACCGCGCGCCGGCCGGAGGAGCACCGGGTCATCGCCGAACGCCTGTCTGGCCCGTTGATGTATATGTTCCTGCCCGGCGGGGCGGAGGATCAAATCCCGGTGCCGGAATTATACCGGATGGGATTTCATCTGTTCGTCGATCCCGTTACCCCGCTGCTGGCGATGCACCGCGCGCTGCGCGACAGCTACGTAGCGCTGCACGCCGGCCGGCCCGACCCGCTGGTGGGGGAGGACCCGCGCGGCGAACAGGACCGGATGCACGCGACCATCCGGCTGGAGAGCCTGCTCGCGATCGAGCGTCGGACGGTGGAACGGACGGAGCGCTGACGCGCGGGGATTGGGGTGTGTATGACTGGCGCCGTTCATGCGCACCAGGATCGGCGTCGGCGACGCCCTGATCGGGGCCGCCATGGCCGCCACCCATCTGCCCACGAAGAAGGGCTACGGTCGAGGAAGCCCTGCGCCGCCTGGTGCGTCAGCACGCCCGGTTGCAGGCGATCGGCGATCTGGACTCGATGCCCCAGGGGCCCGACCGGAGTATCGGCGAACCGGGGAACCGTTTCCGGGACGTGATCGTCCTGGTCGATAGCCCGGTCTGGATCGCCGTGCCCGGCGGCGCGCATACCGCGCAGACCGAGCGCCTCCGGGCTATCGTCCCGCCGGGTCGGATCGTGGTGGGCGACCTGATCCTGCTCGAAATCCTGCAACCCGGGCGCGCCGCGGCACATGATCGCGCGCTCCGATGAGCGGGCGCCACGCCGCGCTAGACGATCGATCTGGTGATCGCGACCTTCTGCCTCGCCCGCAGCCATGCGCTGCTGCACGCGGACCGGGATTCCGGTCCGCGTGCAGGCGCATCTGGGATGGCGCGTCCTATGATCCGGTTACGCCGTCGTGCCGGACCAGGGCTCGCCCCAGCGGTCCTGATAGACGATCTCCTCCAGCTTCCCGCGCCCCACCGGGCCGAACCGTCCCATCGGATAGCCGATCGGCAGGATCGCGTAGGAATGGACCCCGGGCGGCAGGCCGAGCGCGACCTCGGCTTCGGCCTCATACAGCAGATGCCGGGTGGTGAGGGTGGAGCCCAGGCCGAGCGCGCGCGCGACCAGCAGCATGTTCTGCACGGCGGGGTAGATGGAGGCGCCGGACCAGCGGGTGGGCGCCGCGGTGCCCTCGTCCAGGCAGGCAACGATCCAGACCGGGGCTTCGTGGAAATGCCGGGTCAGGTACTCGACCGCGTCGTGCTGGCGCTTGTAGCGCTCGGGGCTGATCCCGGGGGGCGGGTCGGATTTGCGGTAGCGCGGGCCGATCACCTTGTCGTAGGCGCGCTGGTAGAGCGCCTGCACGGCCAGCTTGATCGCCTTGTCCTTGACGACGAGGAAGCGCCAGCGTTGCGAATTGCCCCCGTTCGCCGCCGCCGCGCCGGCTTCCAGGATGCGGCGGATCAGCGCATCCGGCACCGGGTCCGGGCGCAGCCGACGCATGGCGCGGGTGGTGCCGATGATCTCGAAGAGATCGGTCCCGCCAGGCTGAGGGGGGTTGTGATCCGGCATCGCATCCTCCTGGCCCGGCATCGTACGGGCCGGGATGCGACGCTATAGCATGTCGGCGGGCGCCGCTTCCATGGTGAGGGGGCGCGGCGGGGGGACCGTTTCGTGCCCGTCGGTTGCCTCGGCCGGGCAGCGGTTTGCCGATGCGCGGGCCGGGTCGACGGGCACGGCGCCGGTGCGCGCGAGCAGGTCGTGCGCAAGCGCGATGCGGCGAAATTCCAATGGAGACATGCGGTTCTCCCTCGATCTTGAGAGGGGAGTGAAGCGGACGCATGTGGCTGAAACAAGGCCGGGTTGCGGCGTGAGCATGGAATTTTGCGTCCCCGCGCTTGTGGTCGGACGCTTACCTCCAGTGCCCCGGGGCCCAGCGCCAGCCGACATAGTGGCCCGGCACCCAGATGCCGCCCGCGGCGACCGGGTACGGACGGGCCGCGATCACGCAGCCGGCCACCGGCAAGGCGAGCGCGAGCAGGATCAAAAGACGGACGGACGGGCGGCGCATGGGGAGCTCCCTTCGGTTGCGATGCGCGCCAGTCTTGCCGCGGTTTGTTACCCGTCCATGCGCGGAGTGTAACCGAATGCACGGGAGGCGCGGTGCCCCGACGCAGGCCCCGGCGCGGGCCCCGGCGCGATCCCGCTCAGCCGCGCGAATCGGCCGGCAATACGACCTTGTCGCCGACTGTGATCCCGAG
>JAKAZN010000392.1 GCA_021815835.1 Pseudomonadota bacterium | reverse complement strand
CGATCCGCCCGCCGCCTACCGTGCGGTTCCCGGCCGCGCGGATTTCGAGGCCGCGCATATCCCGGGCGCACGGTTCCTGGACGTGCAGGGCGATCTGTCGGACCCCACCCAAACCCTGCGCTTCATGTGCCCGACCGCGGCGCATTTCCAGGCCGCGCTGCGCCGTTTCGGCGTCAACCGGGGCGACCGCGTTGTGTTGTACTCCACCGCCAATCTCTGGTGGGCCACTCGGGTCTGGTGGCTGCTGCGCGTGTTCGGCCACGACCACGCCGCGGTGCTGGACGGCGGCCTGGCGGCGTGGCGGGCCGAGGGACACAGGGTCGCCACCGGTCCCGAACCCGCGCCGCCGCCGGGCGATTTTACCGCCGCGCCGCCGCGCCCGCTGATGGCGACCAAGCAGGACGTGCTGGCTGCGATCGGCAACGGCGCCGTCTGCACCATCAACGCCCTGACCGAAGCGCAGCATACCGGCGCCGGCGGCAACAGCTACGGCCGCCCGGGTCATATCGCCGGCAGTATCAACCTGCCGGCCGCGCGGCTGATCGATCCGGCCACCCAGCGCCTGCTGCCGGCCGAACTTCTGCGCGCGCGCTTCGCCGCCGCCGGCGCGATGGACCGTGCCGTCATTACCTATTGCGGCGGCGGGATCGCAGCCAGCGCCGACGCGCTGGTCCTTATCATGCTGGGACATGGGGATGTGCGGATCTACGATGCCTCGCTGTCGGAGTGGGCGGTTGATCCCGCCTTGCCGATGGCGGTCTTGTAGGCAAGCGGCGGGAGAAACCCCTCCGATTCGATCGCGCGACGCGATCATTTCCCCTAAAGCTCGATCGATTGGGCGTAATCTCGCCTGTGTGGGGTTGTCATCCCCCGTCCCCCCGCCCAAAACCGTCACAAACGGAGGGTGCATCGACGATGACCACCAACAAGGGTCGCACTACCGGCATTGCCAACCCGGTGGAGCATCTCGACACCTCCCCCGCGGTCGGCGACGCGGTGAAGAACACCACCTGCTACATGTGCGCCTGCCGTTGCGGCATTCGCGTGCACCTGAAAGATGGCCGCATCCGCTATATTGAGGGTAACCCCGACCACCCGGTGAATCATGGCGTGATCTGCGCCAAAGGCTCCGCCGGGATCATGCAGCACTACTCGCCGGCGCGGCTGTCCAAGCCGTTATTGCGCACCGGCGAACGCGGATCGGGGGAATTTAAGGAAATCGAATGGGAGGAGGCGCTGAGTCTGGCCGCGGGATGGCTCGGCCGCATCCGCGAGACCGATCCGAAGCGGCTTGCATTCTTCACCGGCCGCGATCAGAGCCAGTCCTTCACCGGCTGGTGGGCCAAGCAGTTCGGCACCCCCAATTTCGCGGCCCATGGCGGGTTCTGCTCGGTCAACATGGCCGCCGCGGGGCTGTATTCGATCGGCGGTAGCTTCTGGGAGTTCGGCGAGCCGGACTGGGAACACACGAAATACTTCCTGATGTTCGGCGTCGCCGAGGACCATGATTCCAACCCGATCAAGACCGGCCTGGCGGCGCTGAAAGCGCGCGGCGCGAAATACATCGCCGTGAACCCGGTGCAGACCGGCTATTCCGCCATCGCCGACGAGTTCCTGCCGATCCGCCCCGGTACCGACGGGTTGTTCATCCTTGCTTTGGTGCACGAATTGCTGCGCGCGGATCGGATCGATCTGGAGTTCCTGGTCCGCTACACCAATGCCGCCTGGCTGGTTGTGGATGCGCCCGGTGCCGCCGATCACGGCCTGTTCGCCCGCGATGCGGACGGGCACGCGCTGGCCTGGGATCGGGTCCGCAATGCGGCGATCGACGCGGCCACACCCGACATGCAACCCGCCGTGGTCGGCGATTACACGCTGGCGGATGGCCGCCGCGCGAGGCCGGTGTTCCATCTGCTCGCCGAACGCTATCTGGACGGCGCGTTTGCGCCCGAGGCCGTCGCCGAACGCTGCGGTATCCCGGCCGATACCATCCGCCGCATTGCGCGCGAGATGGCGGATGTCGCCTTCGAGCAGGCGATCGAACTGCCGCAGCCCTGGACTGACACCTCCGGCCGCCGCCATGAAACCATGCGCGGGCGGCCGGTCGCGATGCACGCGATGCGTGGCATCTCGGCGCATTCCAACGGGTTCCAGACCTGCCGGGCGATCCATCTGTTGCAGATGCTGCTCGGCGCGATCGATACCCCGGGATCGTGGCGCTACAAATCCCCGTTCCCGCGCCCGATCCCACCCGGTGCCGCCCCGGTGGGCAGGGGTGCAAAGCCGAACACGGCGCTGCCGGGCATGGCGCTCGGCTTCCCGCGCGGGCCGGAGGATCTGCTGATCGAGGATGACGGCACCGCGGTCCGCATCGACAAGGCGTTCACCTGGGATGCGCCGATGGCGCTGCACGGGATGATGCACATGGTGATCGCCAACGCCCATGCCGGCGATCCCTACAAGATCGACACGCTGTTCATGTACATGGCGAACATGGCATGGAATTCAGCGATGAATCCCGCCGACACCGCGCGGATGCTGACCGACAAGGACCCGGCGACCGGCGAATATATCATCCCGCATGTGATCTATGCCGACGCCTATGCGTCCGAAATGGTCGCGCACGCCGATCTGGTGTTCCCCGACACGACGTATCTGGAACGCTGGGATTGCGTGTCGTTGCTGGACCGCCCGATCGGCGGCCCGCATGGCCCGGCGGATTCGATCCGCCAGCCGGTCCTGCCACCCGATCGCGACGTGCGTCCGTTCCAGGACGTGCTGCTGGATCTGGGTGCGCGGCTGAAGATGCCGGGCTTCGTGACCGAAACCGGCGCGGCGCAGTACCACGACTACGCTGATTACATTGTCAACCACCAACGCAGCCCCGGGGTCGGTCCGCTGGCGGGATTCCGCGGCGCCGATGGAAACGCGTCCGGCGTGGGGGCACCCAATCCCGATCAACTGCAACGCTACGTGGCCAACGGCGCCTTCTGGTCGCACCACCACCCGCCCGAGGCGCTGTACTACAAACACGCCAACGCGGCCTATCTGGCGGAAGCCAAGGCGCTCGGCCTGATCGGATCCACCGCGCAGATCGTGCTGCAACTATACAGCGAACCGGTGCAGCGGTTCCGCCTGGCCGCCGAGGGCCACGGCGCGGTGCAACCGCCCGAGACGCACCGCGCCCGGGTGCATCGATATTTCGATCCGCTGCCGATCTGGTACCCCCCGCTCGATCACGCGTACGGGCCAGACGCCGCCTATCCGCTGCGCGCCGTGACCCAGCGCCCGGCGGCGATGTATCATTCCTGGCACTCGCAGAATGCCTGGCTGCGCCAGATCTACGGCGCCAACCGGCTGTACATGAACCGCACCACCGCCGCGGCGCTGGACATCGCGGAAGACGACTGGGTGTGGGTCATCT
>JAKAZN010000391.1 GCA_021815835.1 Pseudomonadota bacterium | reverse complement strand
TGTCGCCCAGCGTCAGCTCGGGAAAGCGCGAGCCGTAGGGGCGGCCCGTGGCGGGATCGATGCTGGCGGCGTTGGTCGATCCGAACGACGAACCCAGCATGTTCGACGCGACCACGAAATACCGTTCGGTGTCGATCGGCTTGCCTGGGCCGACCAGATCGGCCCAGGAACCTTCGGACGCGCTCTCGCCGCCTTCGATCATGCGCGGGCCGGAGGTATAGCCATGCGTCACCAGCACCGCATTGCGTCCATCCGGGTTGAGCCGGCCGCGCGTGAGATACGCGATCCGGGCATCGGGCAGGCGGCCGCCCCCTTGCAGGTGAAGCTCCGGGATCGTGTGGTGCAGCATTTCCAGCATCGTCGCCCTCCGCTATCGGAACAATTGAAACGCCACCAGCGCCGCCACCATCACCGCCGCGCCCAGCGATTGCACCGGCGTGATCGTCTCACCCAGCACAACGATGCTGAGCAGGGTTGAAACGACCGGCTCCAGGTTCATCACCAGCGCGGTGCGGAACGCGCCGATCCGGGCGGCCGAGGCGAACAACCCCAGGGTGGAAACGGCACTCGCCACCGTGATCCCCGCGAACGCGCTCCAGCCCAGCGTGCTCGCCGGCATCACCCAGGTATCGCTCCCGCCCGCAACCGCCAGCAGCACCACCGCCGAGGCGGCCATCGAGTACCAGCTGGTCAGAAGCGGATCCGCCCCGGCCAGCTTCGTGCGCGTGAGCAGCAGCATCACCACCCGACACAGCGCCGCCCCGATCGCGATCGCGATCCCCGCCGGCGCCAGCGCGCCCGGTGCCGCGCCGATCATCAGTGCCAGGCCCGCGAAGGCCGCCAGTGCCGCCAGGCCGCCCGCCCAGCCCAACGCCTCGATCCCGAGCACGGCGCCCACGATCCCGGTCAGCAGCGGATAGACGAAATAGCTCAGGATCGCGATCGGCACCGGAACGAGCTGGATCGCCTTCAGCACGCCGTAGATATTGGCGGCATAGATCACGCCGAGCAGGATCGACATCCAGCGCTGCGCGCGGTCATGGGGCCGCGCCGGCGGGCGCAGCCGCAACCATCCGGCGAGCAGGCCGACGCCGATCGCGCCCCGCACCGCGCTGACGGTCAGCGGCGCCGCGCCGTCGGCGAAGACGATCTTGCCCAGCACGTCGGCGAAGCCGAACGAGATTGCGGCCGTGATCCCCGGGGCCAGCGCGCCGATCCCGGCCTCGGTCGCGCGCGCCGCGCCGCTCATTCAATAGCACCCGGCCTGGCGGGCGCGCTCGCGCACCAGCGCCAGGACGGCGCGGCATTGCGGCATGGTGTGTTCGGTCATCGCGCCAAGCTCGACCACCGCACCCAGCAGCGCGTCGATCTCCATCTTCCGCCCGCGTTCCAGGTCCTGCAGCATCGACGTCTTGTGCTCGCCCACCTCGGCGGCGCCGGCGATGCGCCGGTCCACGTCGATCGCGAAGCGGATGCCCAGGGCCTCGGCAACCTCCTTCGCCTCCAGCATCATCGCCCGGCAGAGGTCGCGCAAATCGCCCGGCGCGGTCAGCCGGTCCAGGGTGGCGCCGGTCAGGGCGGAGACCGGATTGAAGGCGAGATTGCCCCAGAGCTTCACCCAGATCTCGTCGCGGATGCGCGGCCGGATCGGCGCTTTCAGGCCGGCGCCGATCAGCAGTTTCGACAGCGCCTCGATGCGCGGGCTGCGCGATCCATCCGGTTCGCCCAGGCTGAAACGGTCGCCGTAGGTATGTTCGATCACGCCCGGTTCCACGACCTCGGCGGCCGGATAGACGACGCAGCCGATCACCCGGCGCGGCGGCAGCATCTCCCACAGCGCGCCGCCGGGATCGACGCTTTCCACCCGCCGATCGCGGAACTTCCCGTCCAGGCCATGGAAATACCAGTACGGCACGCCGTTGATCCCGGTCACCAGCGCCGTTTCGGGTCCAAACAATGCGGCGATGCGCGGCGCCGCGTCGGGCAGGGAATGGGCCTTCAGGGTGACGATCACCGCGTCCTGCGGCCCCGCCTCCCGCGCATCCCCAACGCAGCGCGGATGGACGGTGATCGTTTCCCCACCGCCGATCAATCGCACGCCATTGGCCTGCATCGCCGCCAGATGCGGCCCCCGGGCGATGAACGTGACCTCCGCCTCCCCCGAAGCCGCGAGCCGCGCGCCGAGGAACCCGCCGATCGCGCCCGCGCCGAAGATCGCGACTTTCACGCCGACAGACCGAGTTTCTCGGCCAGTCCGATCCGTTGCAGCTTGCCCGTCGCACCCTTCGGGATCTCGTCGAGGAAGACGATCTTGCGCGGCACCTTGAACTGCGCGAGCCGCACGGCGGCGAATTCCCGCAGTTCGGATTCGGTCGCCGTCGCGCCTTCCCGCAGCACGATCGCGGCGGCAACCTCCTCGCCCAGCATCGGGTGCGGCACGGCGAAGGTCAGGCATTGCGCGACGGCGGGATGGTCCATCACCACCGTATCGACCTCGATCGGGCTGATCTTCTCCCCGCCGCGATTGATGAGCTCTTTCAACCGCCCGGTCAGGCGTAGATAGCCCGCCTCGTCCAGGATGCCCTGGTCGCCGGTGCGGAACCAGCCATGGGCGAAGGCGGTTTCGTTCGCTTGGGGATTGTTCTCGTAGCCGGCGGTGACATTGCGACCGCGAATGACCACCTCGCCCAGCGCGCCCGGCGGCAGCAAGGTGCCGTCCTCGCCCATGATGCCGATCTCGGGGCCGGCGGCGATGCCGACCGCGCCCGGAAAGCGGGGCGCCGGCGGCAGCGGGTTGGACGCCATCTGGTGCGCCGCCTCGGTCATGCCGTACGCCTCCAGCACCGGGACGTGGAAGGTCGCTTCCAGCGCCGTCATCACCTGCGGCGGGAGCGAGGAGCTGGAAGACCGGAGGAAGCGCAGCCGCCCGGCCTCGATCGCCGCCGCGTTGCGCGGGGCCAGGCCCAGGATCGCCTGGTGCATGGTGGGCACGGCGGTGTACCAGCTCGGCCGGACCTCGCCGAACCAGGCGAAGAAGCGGAACGCGTTGAAGCCAGGCGTGCAGGACACGGACGCCCCGGCGGCCAGGCTCGAAAGCGTGGCCGCGATCAGGCCATGGATGTGAAACAGCGGCATGATGTTGAGGCAGACGTCGTCCGGCGTCAGCCGCAACGTGGCCGCGATGTGATAGGCGGACGCGGTGACGTTCACATGGCGCAACGGCACGATCTTGGGTCGCGAGGTGGTGCCGGAGGTGTGCAGCACCAGCGCCACGTCGTCGCCGGAAGCGGGCCCGCCCGCTTCCGGCGTGCCGGACAGCTTCGACGTCGGTTCCAGGGTGAAATCCCCCGCCGCGCCGTCGGCCACCGCGACCAGTTCCACCACCGGGATTCCCCGCGCCGTCGCCACCGCGCGGGCGGGGCTGTCCA
>JAKAZN010000390.1 GCA_021815835.1 Pseudomonadota bacterium | reverse complement strand
AGGATCCCCAGCATCTCGCCGCGCGCCACATGCATCGACACGCCGTCCAGCGCGGTGACGTTGCCGAATTTCTTGACGATGCCCTCGGCCCGCAAGGCTTCCGCGCCGCTCATGCCGTGCCCGCCCCGCGCAGTCGCGCGAGATGGATGTTGGCGACCATCGCCAGCAGGATCGCCGCGCCGATGATGATATCGAAGGTGAAGGCGTTGATGCCCTGCAGCGTGAACCCGTCCTGCAACACGCCCAGCACGATCCCGCCGACCAGTCCGCCCACGATGGTGCCCGCCCCGCCGGCGATCGCCGTGCCGCCGATCACGCCCGAGGCCACGCCCAGGAACATGATGTTCGATCCCCCCGCCAGCGGATCGGTGGAGCCGATGCGAAACGCCTCCAGCAATCCGGCGAAGCCGCCGAGCGTGCTGGTCAGGATGAAATTGCCCATGCGGATGCGGTCGATATTGATCCCGGCCTCCGCCGCCGCGACCGCGTTGCCGCCGGTGGAGATGGTGTGCAGCCCCCAGCGCGTATGCCGCAGCACGATATGCATGACCGCCACCAGCCCCAGTGCCCAACAGAACTCCGCGTAGCCCCAATTGCCCATCAGGTTCGTGAGCAGCGGACCGCCCGGCGTGTCGGCGGGAAAGCCACGCGAGATCGTCAAGGTGATCCCGGTGATGAGAAACAGCATCCCGAGCGTGGTGATGAAGGACGGCACCCTGAGGCGGATGGTGATGAAACCGATGATCCAGCCGATGCCGGCGCAGACCGCCAGGGCCGCGATCATCGAGGCGATCACCGGCAGGCCCGCGTCATGCGCCTTTTCCATCACGAACGGGGCGAGCGCGAACACCTGGCCCACCGACAGATCGATCTCGCGGCAGATCAGCAGCATGATCTCGCCGCAGGCGATGATGACCGGCGCGGCGATGAACTGCGAAAGGGTCTGGAGGTTGGCGTCGGTCAGGAAATTCGCGTTGGCGAACTGGAAATAGAGGATCAGCACGACCGCGACGACGATCACGCTCGCCTCCGGGCGCAGCAGGAAATCGTGCATGCGCCCGGCGAGGCCGGCGCGCGGGGCGGGAATGTCCGCCCCGCGCGCCGCTTCGGTGGTCCTTGTGGCCAAGGCTCAGCTCGCGATCGGGCCGGAGCGCGGCAGGATCTGCGGCGCGGCCGAGCTGCCCTCGTAGCGGCTTTTGGTGGTGAGGTACGGGGTGACACTGCCCTTCACCACGAATTTGAGGCCGGTGTTGATGTTCGCCGCGCCCACCAGCCCGCCCGAGGCCTTGTACATGAACATCTCCATCACCGTGTAGAACCCTTGCAGATAGGGCTGCTGATCGATGACGAAGTCGAGATACCCGTCCTGCACCGCCAGCAGCGATTTCGGCAGCAGGTCGAAGCCGCCGCCATGGATGCCCTTCTTCGGCAGGTCGTACTGGCGCATCACGAGACCGGTGTTCATGGTATCGCCGCCGCCGGTGCCGAACATGCCCTTCACGTCCTGGTTGCCCAGGTAATAGGCGCGGATCTTGGACAGGCCGACATTCGGCGTGGGGTCGGTGGCGATCATCGTCGCCTCGATCTTCGCGCCCGATTTCTTGATCGCGTCCATCGCGCCATCGACGCGCGGTTGCAGATTGAGCTGGCCGGGCGTGGCGATGAACAGCGCGACCTTGCCCGATCCGACCAGCTTGACGATCCGCGCGCCCATCATCTGCCCCGACAGGAACAGGTCCTGGCCGATATAGGCCAGCCGCTGGTTGGCACTGCCGCGCGGCGCGTCCGCGTTGTAGCTGAACACCGGAATGCCGGCCGCCTGCGCGCGCGCCACCGGGCGGTCGAAGCCGCGCGGATCGACGATGCAGACGCCGATCGCGTCGGCCTTGCCCGCCACCGCGGCGTTCATCGCGTTCACCATCTGCGCCACGTCCGACGTTTCGGAACCGGTCCACTGGTAATCGACGCCCAGCAGCGCGCAGGCGTCGTGGATGCCGTACTGGCAGGGCACGAAGAACGGGCTGGTGGTCACGTGGTTCACGAACACGAATTTCCAGCGCGGATGGGCGGGAAACGGTCCCGCGCCGGCGGCGCGCGCGGTGCCGGCGGCCGCGGCGAGCAGGGCGGCGGCACCGCCGGCGCTCACGCCATGCATCATCGCCCGGCGCGGCAGGCGGGCGGCGACGCGATCTTCGGCGGCTGCGACAAGATCCCTATCGGTGCGGTCGGACATCTGGACGATCCTCCGGTTGCTGTTCATTGGCGGGGCGCGGGATGACCCCGGCGCGCCGATCGTGTACCCGAGCGCCGCGTCATTCCACCACGCCGCCATCCTGTCAAGTTGTCTGACAAACCCGCCATGGCCTCCCATCCCGCCACCTGGCTCCGCCCGCTGCCGCAGGGCCTGTTCTGTGAGCCGGGCGGGTTCTTCATCGATCCCGCGCGCGCGGTGGACCGCGCCGTCATCACCCATGCCCATTCCGATCACGCGCGGCCGGGGCATGGTCATGTGTTGGCCCATCCCGACACGCTTGCGTTGATGCGCGCACGGTTGGGGGAGACGCGCGCCGGGGCCACGCACCAGGCGCTTGGCTGGGGCGAGGCCATCGTCCAGGGCGGCGTGCGGATCAGCCTGAGCCCCGCGGGGCATGTGCGCGGCAGCGCGCAGGTGGTGCTGGACTACGCCGGCAGGCGTGTGGTGGTGAGTGGGGATTACAAGCGCCAGCCCGACCCCACCTGCGATCCGTTCATCCCGGTGCGCTGCGACGTATTCGTGACGGAAGCAACCTTCGCCCTGCCGGTGTTTCGCTTTCCCGACCCCGCCGGGGAGATCGCGCGGGTTCTGGCGAGCCTGGCCGCCGAGCCGCGGCGGACGCATCTGATCGCCTGCTATTCGCTGGGCAAATGCCAGCGGGTGATCGCGTTGCTGCGGGCGGCGGGCTGGGACGGGCCGATCCATTTGCACCGGGCGCATGAGGTGATGTGCGCGACCTACGAGGCGCTCGGCGTGTCGTTGGGGCGGCTGGTCCCGGCGACCGAGGCGCCGGCGGGGGCCATCGTGCTGGCCCCGCCCGGCGCGGCGGGGAATGGATGGGCGCGAGGCCAGGCCGATCCGGTGGTGGCGGTGGCCTCCGGCTGGATGGCGCTGCGCGGGCGCGCGCGGGGGGTGGAGGCGCCGCTGGTGATCTCCGATCATGCCGACTGGGACGGGCTGTTGACGACGATCGGGGAGACGGAGGCGCCGGAGATCTGGATCACGCATGGGCCGGAGGACGCGCTGATCCACGTCCTGGCCCAGCGCGGGCTGCGCGGGCGGGCGTTGCGGATGGTGGGGGACGGTGAGGCGATGGAACCCGCGGCGGGCGCAGCCTAGTCCATCTGGCCGGATTGCGGTTGCTTACGAAAGCATGCGGTCTAGGCGGAAGACTTTC
>JAKAZN010000389.1 GCA_021815835.1 Pseudomonadota bacterium | reverse complement strand
TCCCTGGCGTCCCGGCCAGTGTGCGGCGGGGCGCCCTGCCTGTGAAGCGGGTCAGTCCTCCCCGGCGAGCGCGATCCGCCGCGCCACCGGCGCGCGCGCCTCCAGCACCGCCGGCGAGGCCGGGCGCGGCGGCAGGATGAAGCCCCGTATCGGATAGATGTGCTCGCCCATCTGCCGCGCCGGCGGCCAATAGACCCGGACGAGGCGCCAGGAATTGTCGGCGGAGACATCCACCACCGGCTGATCCTGGGTCACCCGCCGCGCGACCCAGTTGGAATCCGCGATCAGGATCTCGCGCGGCCCGACGATGCGCGTCACCACCGCCACATGCCCGCGTGGCAAGCGGGCGGTCGCGGCGAAGACCAGCACGCTGCCGGGCGCGGGATTTGTGCTGCGCCGGTAGCGTCCGGCCGCCGCGTCCCACCAGGTCGCGGCATCGCCGCGCAGCGTGACCCCCGAGAGCGCGCGGGCGAAGGGCACGCAGGCGAGCCGTGCCGGCGCGCCGACATAGCTCCCCGCCATCGGCGCGCGCGGCGTCCCGGCGCAACCCGCCACGGCGAGCAGCACCGCGAGGGCGGCCAAGCGGGACAGCGCGCGGCGCGGCTTCATGGCGGCGGAGGCTCCGGCGGGCGACGATGCCGGGGATTATGCCGCGTACGAGGATCGGACGCCAAGGCTTTCGGAATCCCCGCCATTCCGGCGCCGCGCGCGCGCGGGGTGGAGGTCCGGGCCGGAATCGAACCGGCATACGCGGATTTGCAGTCCGCTGCATCACCACTCTGCCACCGGACCGCCGGGGAAGAGCGGCTATATCCGTCGCGCGCCCGGGCTGGTCAAGCGCCTCCGTTCACCAGGATCCCCGACCAACCCGGCGGACGCGAGAGCCGGCCGGCGGGAATCCCGGGCGACCCGCCCGATGGGAATCCCGGGCGACCCGCCCGATGGACCCAAGCCATGGCCTGTGGTAGCCCGCCGGTCATGTCAGACGCGGAAGACCGCCCGTTGATCGCCGTATTCAACGGCCCCAACCTCAACATGCTCGGCCTGCGCGAGCCGGCGTTGTACGGCACCGCCACGCTCGACGACGTGGAACAGCTTTGCGCCGAAACCGGCGACCGGCTGGGCCTCGCGATCGATTTCCGCCAGACCAACGGCGAAGGCGAACTGGTGTCCTGGGTGCAGGAATGCCGCGGCCGGGCGGCCGGGATCGTGCTCAACCCGGCCGGCTACACCACCACGTCGGTAGCGCTGATGGACGCGCTGCTGGCCACGGACCTGCCGGCGATCGAGGTCCACATCACCAATATCCACCGGCGCGAAGCCTTCCGCGCCCATTCCTACGTCTCCCGCGCCGCGGTGGGCGTGATCTGCGGCCTCGGCATCCAGGGCTACGCGCTGGCGCTGGAAGCGATGGCCACCCTGATCGGAGACGAGACCGCATGAGCCGCGTGCCGATGGACCCCGATGCGATCCGCGCCCTGGCCGCGATCCTGACCGAGACCGGCCTGACGGAGATCGAGATCGCCGAGAAGGACAGCCGCATCCGCGTCGTCCGCGCCCCCGCGGTGATGGAGGCGTTCGCCGCCCCGCGCGCAGCCGTCGCAACCGCCGCCGCGCCGCCGGCCGCGGTCGCCGCCGCGCCGGTGGAAGCCGCCGCCCATCCCGGCGCGGTCACCAGCCCGATGGTGGGCGTCGCCTATCTCTCGCCCGAACCCGGCGCCGCGCCCTTCGTGACCGCGGGCCAGGAGGTCACGGCCGGGCAGACCCTGCTGCTGATCGAGGCGATGAAGACCTTCAACCAGATCAAGGCGCCCAAATCCGGCACGGTGGGCCGCATCCTGGTCGCCTCCGGCTCACCGGTCGAATACGGCGAGATCCTCATGGTTCTGGACTGAGAATGTGTTCCAGAAGGTCCTGATCGCCAATCGCGGCGAGATCGCGCTGCGGATCCAGCGCGCCTGTCGCGAGCTCGGCATCCCCACCGTCGCGGTCCATTCCACCGCCGATTCGGAGGCGATGCATGTGCGCCTGGCCGACGAGAGCGTGTGCATCGGTCCGCCCGCGGCCAGGGACAGCTATCTGAACATCCCCGCGATCCTGTCCGCCGCCGCGATCACCGGCGCGGACGCGATCCATCCGGGCTACGGGTTCCTGTCCGAAAACGCCCGCTTCGCCGAGATGGTGGAGGCGCATGGCCTGACCTTCATCGGCCCGTCGCCGGCGCATATCCGCATGATGGGCGACAAGATCGCCGCCAAGGAAGCGATGGCGGGCCTCGGCGTGCCGCTGGTCCCCGGTTCGGACGGCGAGGTGGCGGATCTCGCCACGGCGCGCGCGGTTGCCGATCGGATCGGCTATCCCGTGCTGGTCAAGGCCGCCGCCGGCGGCGGCGGGCGCGGGATGAAGGTCGCGCTGACGGCAAGCGAGCTGGACGATGCCTTCCGCATGGCCCGCGCGGAAGCCGCCGCGGCGTTCGGCAACGATTCCGTCTATCTGGAAAAATACCTCGATCGCCCACGTCATATCGAGTTCCAGGTGATGGCCGATTCGCATGGCGCGGTGGTGCATTTCGGCGAGCGCGATTGTTCGCTGCAACGGCGCCATCAGAAATTGCTGGAGGAGGCCGGCTCGCCGGCGCTCAGCCCCGGCGCGCGCGACCGGATGGGAGAAACGGTCACCGCGGCGCTGGCGAAGCTCGGCTACCGCAACGCCGGCACGCTCGAGTTCCTGTATCAGGACGGCCAGTTCGCCTTCATCGAGATGAACACGCGCTTGCAGGTGGAGCATCCGATCACCGAGATGATCGCCGGCGTCGATCTGGTGCGCGAACAGATCCGCATCGCGGACGGCGAGGCGCTGGGCTACGGCCAGGCCGATATCCGCCTTTCGGGCCATGCGATCGAGTGCCGCATCAATGCCGAGCATTCCGATAGTTTCCTGCCCTCGCCGGGCAAGGTGACCGCGTTCCACGCGCCGGGCGGGCTGGGCGTGCGCGTCGATTCCGCGCTCTATGCGGGCTATGTCGTGCCGCCCTATTACGACAGCCTGGTGGCCAAGCTGATCGTGCACGCGCCGACCCGGGCGGATGCGATCGCGCGCCTGCGCCGCGCCTTGGACGAGTTCGCGGTGCACGGGATCGAGACCACCATTCCGTTGCATCGGCGCATCGTCGATGACCCGTCCTTCCAGCGCGGGGATTACACGATCCACTGGCTGGAGCATTTCGTCGGCGATGCGTCGACCTGACCACTGAGCAGGATTTCCCCTCCGCGATGATGTCCGCGCGATGATGTATTTCAGCCGCCTCAAGACCACGCTCGTGCTGCTGACCTGCGTGCTCGGCGCGATCCTGTGCGTGCCCAACATGGCGCGCGCGCCGGCGCCGTGGCTGCCGTGGCGTACTGTGCATCTGGGGCTCGATCTGCAGGGCGGCAGCTATCTGCTG
>JAKAZN010000388.1 GCA_021815835.1 Pseudomonadota bacterium | reverse complement strand
GCGCCTGGCGCCCCGGCAAAGGCCGAGCCCGCCATCCAGCCATCGCCCCGCTTCAGCCAGCCGTGGCTCGGCGGGCAGCATCAGCCCGTGGAACAGCACCACCACCGTCGCCGCCGTCACCGCGAGCCAGCGCAGCCGCAGCCCCGACGGCCGCGCGCCGGCCCAGCGCGCCAGCACCCAGGCCCCGGCCAGTCCCGCCGCCGCGCCGACCAGCACCTCCGCGCCGCTATGCGCGCCCAGCAGCAGCCGGGTCGCGCCGATCAGCGCCGCGCCGGACGCGGCGACCAGCATCACCGCCCCGCCTTCCAAACCGGCCAGGACCGCGATCCCGCCGCACACGACACCCGCCGCGGCGGTATGCCCGCTCGGGCTGCGCAGCCAGGACGGTCCGCAGGCCAGCCCGGCCAGCTTGGCGATCGCCACCACCAGCAAGGTGCCGCCCACCGCGCCCAGCCAGGCCGCCGCGCCGCGCCGCCAGCCGATCAGCGCCAGCACGACGCCCAGCGCGAGCCAGAGCGGCAGCACCACCGCCTCGTCGGCGAAATCGGTGAGGAACATCATCGTCCGGATGCGCCGGCGGGGGCGCGCGGCGGCGGCGCGGCCAGGATCGCCGCCGGGTATTGCCGCAAGGTGTCCGTCATCGCCCGCAGATTGCCCGAAGTCGCGCGCAGATCGCGCAGGATCGGATCGAGCCGCGCCTGCAGGCTGACCGTGCCCGAGGACGCCGCCGCCACCGCCGCCTGCAGGCTGGCGACCAGCGCGCTCATCTGCCGGCTGAGCGCCACCAGCCGCGCCGAGGCGGTCGCGCTGTTGGCCAGGGTGCGCCGTAGCGCCGGGTCCTGCGCCACCGCGCGTAACGAAGCCGCGGTCCGCCGCAATTCCGCCGACAGGCCCGGCAGGTCGGCCTGTTGCACCTGCGCGCGCGAGGTATCCAGCAGCGCCTGCGCCGCCGCCAGGGTGCGGTGCACATCGCCGCTGCCGAGTTCGGTCTGCAAGGTATCGATCAGGATCAGCAGGGCGCGCGAGATGCCATCGACATCGACCTTGTCGAACTTCGCAAGCAGGGCCTGCGCGGCATCCTGGACCTGGGTGAAGGTGCTGGGGACCGAGGGGATGTAGTCGGCCCGCGGCGTCCAGGGCGGCGGGATCGCCGGATAGGCCTCGGGGTTGACGAAATCGAGCTCGACGACGCCCACCCCGGTGAGCACCTGCGAGGCCACCCGCGCGCGCAGGCCGAGCGCGATCGCCTTGGCCAGCGGCGGCATTTTCCCGATCTTCGCGGTATCGACCAGATAGCGCACGAACACCTGGCGATAGACGCTGCGATCGACATCCTGCGGCCCGGTGCCGTATTCGGCGCTGACCAGCCCGATCGCCGTCACCCGCCCGATCGTGACGCCGCGATACTTCACCGGCGCGCCGACATCGAGCCCCTGGACCGATTCGTGGAAATAGCTCTCGAAAATCTGCCCGTGGCGGAAGCGATCGCCGCCCAGGAACCACACGATGCCGAGCAGCAGCGCCGCCCCCATCGCGATCAGCGCGCCCACGCGCAGGAAGACGCTGTTGGCGTCCATCATGCCTCTCCCGCGGCCATCGGCGCGCGATCGAAGAAGGCGCGCACCACCTTATGGTGGCTGTCGCGCGCCAGCGCGCGCGGATCGCCGGTCGCGATCACGCCGCCGGCATCCGCATAGGCATTGCGATCGAGCATCACGCAGCGATCGGCGATCGCGAGAATCGAGGCGAGTTCATGCGTCACCACGACGAAGGTCGTGCCGATCCCGTCGCGCAATTCCAGGATCAGCCGGTCGAGTTCGGCCGAGGTGATCGGATCGAGGCCCGCCGAAGGCTCGTCGAGGAACAGCACCGGCGGGTCGAGCGCCATCGCCCGCGCGATCGCCGCGCGCTTGGCCATGCCGCCGGAGATCTCCGCCGGCAGCAGCCCCGCCGCCTCCGCCAGCCCCACCTGGCCGAGCTTGCCGCGCGCGATCGCCGCGCGCGCCTCCGCCGGCAGGTCGGTGAACATCTCAAGCGGCAGCATCACGTTGCCGAGCAGGTCGAGCGAGCCGAACAGCGCGCCGGCCTGGAACATCACGCCGATGCGCCGGCGCGCGTAGGCCCGCCCCGCCGCGCCGTCCGGCCCCGTGATGGCGCGCCCGGCGATCTCGATCCGCCCGGCGGTGGGCGCGAGCAGCCCCACCGCCTGGCGCAGCAGGGTGGATTTGCCGCAGCCGGAGCCGCCGAGGATCGCGAACACCTCGCCCGGGGCAACGGCGAAGGAGACGTCGCGGAAGATCGTCCGTGCGCCGAAACGTTGCGCAACCGCCTCCGCGCGCACCAGGGGGGCCGCGCCGCTCACAGCCCGAGCCGGTAGAACAGGATGGCGAAGGCGCCGTCGAGCGCGATGGTGGCGATGATGCCGCCCACCACGGCGGCGGTTGCGGAAAACCCCACCGCGCGCGGCCCGATCCCGGTGCCGAGGCCGGCGCGGCAGCCGATCGCCGCCACCGCGACGCCGAACACCGCGGCCTTCGCCAGGCCCCCCGCGAGATCCCCCACCGTGGCCGCCGATTGCACCTGTTGCTGGATCGCCGGGAGCGTGTAGCCGAAGCCCCGCATCACCGTGGTCATGCCGAGCATTCCGGCCGCATCCAGGGTCAGGGTCAGCACCGGCGTGATCAGCAGGGCCGCCAGCATCCGCGGCAGGACGAGCAAGGTCATGGGATCGAGGCCCATCACGACCAGCGCGTCGATCTCCTGGTTCACCTTCATGGTGCCGAGCTCGGCGGCGAAGGCCGATCCGGTGCGCCCGGCCAGGATCACCGCCGCGAGCAGCGGCCCGAGTTCGCGCAGCAGGCTGACGGAGACAAGGTTGGCGACGAAAATATCGGCGCCGAACTGACGCATCGGGATGGCGGACTGGAAGGCAAGGATCAGTCCGATCAGGTAGCCCAGCAGCAGCACCAGCGGCACGGCGCGGAAGCCGGCCTGATCGGCCTCGCGCAGTACGTCGCGCAGGCGGAACATGCGCCGCCGCGCGGGCAGGCGCAGGACCGCGACCGTCGCCTCGCCGAGGAAGGAAAGGCCCTGCGCGCCGGCAACGAGCCCGGCCCGCAGGAGCGCGCCCGGGAACCAGCGCGCGGGCATGGGCGCGGCGGCGGGGGCCGGGCGGAGCGCACTCGCGGCGGCGCGGGCGCGGGCGAGCAGACGGGCGGTCTTGTCGCTGGCGCCCTCGATCCGCGCCGGCGCGCCATGGGCGGTATCGGCGGCGGCGATCAAGGTCGCGCCGGCCATGTCGAGCTCCGTGAGACCGCCGAGATCGAACACCAGCGCCCGCCCGCGCGCCGCGCGCGCCCCGCGCAGCACCGCCCGCCACAGCGCCGCGGTGCCCGCGACATCGAGCTGGCCGGTCAGGACGAGCGCGATCCCGTCCGGGGAGGCTTGTTCGCGCAGC
>JAKAZN010000387.1 GCA_021815835.1 Pseudomonadota bacterium | reverse complement strand
CACCCGAAACCATGCGCTCACGCCGATAACCCAACACTGCGGTCCCGCCGGAAATCCTGTGCTGTTGGCCCCGGCGGTTCGAACCGTCCGGCTTCTGGCTTTTTTGCGCGCGCGTCACACGACCCCGCCTCCCAACACCCAAGCCACCCATGCGGCGACCCCCAATACCTCCCGATCCTCCCCCACCCGCCCCACGACCTGCACGCCCAGTGGCAGGCCCCCCGGCCCGGTTCCCGCCGGCACCGTCACACAGGGCACCCCCAGGCTCGTCCAGATGAAATTGAACGCCGGGTCCCCCGTGTATTCCAAGCCCAAAGGCGCCTCTCC
Organism: Pseudomonadota bacterium; assembly: GCA_021815835.1. Taxonomy (GTDB): domain Bacteria; phylum Pseudomonadota; class Alphaproteobacteria; order Acetobacterales; family Acetobacteraceae; genus JAJZVS01. Next base: position 3,149 of record JAKAZN010000387.1, on the reverse strand, counting down.
CGGCGCGGACGGCGTCAGCAGCACGTCCACTCCCAGGGTCGCCTCGGGAAACGCCGCCTCGCAGCGCCGGAACGCCGCGTAGGCCCCGGCCACCGCGGCCTCGTCCTGCGCCAGTCCGAATTCCAGCCGAGCCATCAATTCGGCGCTGATCCCGTCCCGCGCATGGGCCAGTTCCCAGCCCAGGGCCCACGCGCTTTCACGGTTCATCACGATCGGATGCGCCGTCACCAGATCCGCGAAATCTTCCGGCAGTTCCAGTGCCCGCACCGCGGCCCCGGCCCGCCCCAGCGCGCCCGCCACGCGCTCCAGCAGCGCCATCGTCTCCGGCGCGGCAAGCTCCCAGCTCGGTGAGCGGCAGAGGCCGATCCGCGGCGCCCGTTCCAGCCGCGTCGCCGGATCGCCGAGCGCCCGCCCCGACACCGCGGCGGCGAACATCGCGCAATCGGCGACGGACCGCGCCAGCACCCCGACCGTGTCCAGGCTGTCGGCCAGCGGTTTCATCCCGGCGCGCGAGATCAGGCCAAAGCTCGGCTTGTAGCCCACCACCCCGCAGAACGCGGCGGGGCGAATCACGCTGCCCGCGGTCTGGCTGCCGAAGGCGAGGGGGAAGAAGAAATCCGCCACCCCTGCTGCGGAACCCGATGATGACCCGCCGGGCGTGTGCGCCAAATTGTGCGGATTGCCGGTGGGTCCCGGCTTGCGGGTGGCGAACTCGGTCGTGACCGTCTTGCCGATCACCACGCCGCCGGCCGCGCGCGTCCAGGCCACGGCGGCGGCATCGGCGCGCGGGCGGAATCCCTCCCAGATCGGCGAGCCGTAGGCGCTCGGCAGATCGGCGGTGTCGAACAGATCCTTCACTCCGACGGGCAGCCCGTGCAGGACGCCGGGCAGAGCGGCACGCGCGCCTGCCCGCGCCGCCGCGGGATCGAGGACGGTGAAGGCCCGCACCGCCGGCTCGCGCGCCGCGATCCGGTCGAGGCAGGCTTCCATCAGCGCCTCGGCCCGCAGGGTTCCGGCGCGGATCCGCGCGGCGGCGTCGGTGGCGGTGAGGCGGGACGGGTCCATGGCGGGCGCTCCGGAAACGGCGGGGACGTCTATCGGCGTCCGTCCGGGGCAATGTTGTCAAGGACTGGCGCGCGGGCGCCCCCCGGTCCATGTTTCCCGCGATGCCGCCCGCTCGCGATCCGGACCGAAGCCGCGACGAGTCCCGCCACGGGACCGAGTCCGGCTGGCCGACCCACGACATCCCCCTCGGCCCGGAGGACCTGCCGGCAATCCGCGCTCGCGATCTCGATCGCGCCTGGCACGCCGCCCGCGGCGCGGCGCTGGAGGCCGATTGGGGCGCGCTGCGCGGCTTCCGCTTCCGCCGCGCCGGCGGGGAAACCACCGAACTGGTGCTCGCCGATCGCGACGCCTGCTGCTGGGCCGGCGCGGTCGAGCGGCTGGTCGGTCTCGCCACCTTGCATGGCGTATCGCTGTGCCTGCGCCTGCTCGCGCTGGTGGATTTGCTGGCGCGCGCGCCGGCGCTGGCCGCGCGCTGCCGGCTCGCCCGCGACGGGGCGGAACTCGACCCAGGCCTGCTGCGTTTGGCCGCCGCCGCGCCGCTTTCGCCCGAGGCGCGGTTCGACGAGGCTGCCTTCCGCGCCGCCCTCGCCCCCCTGGCACAAGCGACCCCGGCGCTTGGCCTGCCGGAGACCATCGCATGATCCGTCCGTTGCTTCGCCTTCTTCCGATGTTGGCACTGGTGCTGGCGCTGGCCGGCTGCGCGTTCGGCGCGCCGCAATCGGTGACCGACCGCGACACCCGCGCCGCCTGCCGCCAACAGGCCGAGGCGCAGTACCGGCTGCGTCATCGCGACGATATCTATGCGATCAGCAACCAGGGCGCTCCGTCCTCCGGTGCCGTCGGGGTGACCTTGCCGACCGCGGGCCTGGCGGATCGCTTTGAGCAGGAAAACATGGTCGAGACCTGCGTGCACAACACCGGCACGGGCACCGCGCTGCGGCCGTGACGGCGCGGCGATTTCCAGCGGAGAAGGCCGCGACCCTGGTCCCGATCGCGATCGGGGAAATCCTGCGTCTCGCCGCGCGGGAACGGGCCGGCGGAGCGCTGACGGAGGCGCGAGCGCTGCTGGCCGCCGCGCTTGCCGCCGATCCCGACAGCGCCGCCGCGCGCCAGGAGATGGCGCTGGTCGCCTTCGAGCAGGGAAGCCTGGCCGAGGCGGAGGCGCTGTCGCGCGAGGCGCTCGCCGCCTGCCCCGACCAGGCGCAGTGGTGGCGCAACCGCTGCGCCATCGCCGAACGTGGCGGCGATTATCCGGGAGCGCTGGACGCCGCGCGCCGCGCCGTGGCGCTCGATCCCCGGCCGGCCGATCACTGGTATGCGCTCGCGATGGTCGAATACCGGATGCGCGAGACGGCCGGGGCCATCGCGCACGCGCGGGAGGCGCTGGCGCGGGAGGGCGGACATGCCGGTGCCCATGTGCTGCTCGGCGAGACGCTGTTGCTGGGCGGGGATTTCGCGGCGGGGTGGGAGGAATACGCCTGGCGCTTCCGGCTGCCGGGCGCGCCGCCGGTGGCACCCGCGATGGGATGTCCGGCCTGGGACGGCGCGCCGCTCCCGGGCGGGCTTCTGCTGCTGGTGGCCGACCAGGGCTATGGCGATGCGATCCAGTTTGCCCGCTACATTCCCTGGGCGGCGGGGCGCTGCGGCGCGCTGATCCTGCTGGTCGCCCCGGAACTGGCCCCGCTGCTGGCCCCGCTGGTGCCGGGCGGCGATGTGCGGACGGGGTGGGACCAGGTGGCGGGCGCGAGCGCGGGACTGGCCGCCTGGGCGCCGCTGTCGGAACTGCCGCGACTCGCCGGCACGCGGGCGGACAATATCCCGACGACCGGGGCCTATCTGGCGGCGGCGCCGGGGGCGGTGGCGGCCTGGCGGGCGCGGCTCGATGCGATCGCCCCGCGCCCGGCGCGCCGCGTGGGGCTGGTCTGGGCCGGGCGGCCCACGCACCCCAACGATGCCAGCCGGTCGGCCCCGCCCGAGTCGCTGGTGGCTTTGGCGCACGTGCCGGGGGTGAGCTTGATCGGGCTGCAACACGGGCCGGCGGCGGCGGGATGGGCGGCGCTGGGTCCGCCCGAGGCCGCGCTCAG
>JAKAZN010000386.1 GCA_021815835.1 Pseudomonadota bacterium | reverse complement strand
ACGGTACCGCCACCGGGACCATCGTGGCCAGGGCGTTCGCCGTGAACGGCGCCGGCGGCAGCGCCACCCTGTTCGGCGCCGTGGCCGGCAACGCCACCCCCACCGCGGCGCTGATCTCCACCATCACCCCGGCCGTCGATCCCGCCTACACCTTCAACGATTGCGTGATCGAGGCGACGTTCTGCACGATCTCGCAGACCAACCAGACGCAGAACACGGCCACCTTCGGCGGGCTGGAGCCGGTGCTCTTCCCCGGACCGTTCCTGCCCGAATTGCCGCAATACAGCCTCCAGCTTCTCGGCCTGCCGCTCGTCGCCCCCGATCAACTGACGGACCCGGACGTGATCCCCGCCAATATCTCGGACATCGACTATTGAGCCCGCGATCCGCCGCAACCCGGCGCGCGGCCTGGCGGGTCGCCTCCGCGCTCGCCGTCCTGCTCGGCGCCGGATGCAGCGCGCCGCCGCCTTCTTCCTATGTGGATGGCGGGGCCGGCGCGGGCAGCGCCCGGGCGCTCGGGACCGACAGCGCCGGGGAGGCGTGCTCCGCCATCGGCGGCGGGTCGGCGCGCACCGAGATTTTCTGTGGCGGCTGGACCCAGGCCGCGGCCAACGTGACCCCGGGCGGGCCGGCCCCGGCCGATCTGACCCAGGCCGGGGCGGGCGGGCTGGCCGCGCTCGCGAGCGGCGGCGCGTGGCGGGCCGGAATCGACCAGCGCTTCGCCTGCGCCGCGCCGCAACCCACCACCATCCTGGACGGCGTGCCGGCGATGCTGCTCCGCTGCACCCGGCGCATCGGCGGCTGGCCCCAGCTCGCGCTGGTCGCGGCAGCGCGCGGCCAGGTCTATTTCGCCGACGGGATCGCGCCGAGCCTGCCGGTGATGGAACGCGCGATCGGGCTGGACTCGGGGCTGCTGTCGGCGCCGACCGCGCCGCTGCCCATCTCCGAGGCCGACCGGCTGGAGGCGGCGCAGCTGGCGTCCCACGCCTTCACAGCCAAGGACGCGGCGGACTACCAGCGGCTGAGCGCACTCGGGACGCGGGCCAATCTGGCCGAGGATTTCGCCGCCGCCGAAACCGCCGATCGCGCCGCGCTGGCGCTGCAACAGCGCCTGCTCGGCGCCGACAGCCCCGAGACGGCGAACGCGCTGATGCATCTGGCGCTGCAGATCTCCGATCAGGGGCGGTTCCCGGAAGCGGATGGGCTGTTCGCGCGCGCCGCGCTTCTGGCCCCGCGCGCCGCCGACCGCACCGCGCCGCCGCGGCTGCTGCATTACGAGGGCCTGGACGCGCTGAACCAGGGACACGACGCGCGCGCGCTGGCGCTGCTGGCGCGGGCCGGGGCGGGCTACGCGGCGCTGCTCCCGGCCGGGACCCTGACGCGGGGGCGCGCGCCCGAGGCCTCCGGCACGCTCGCCGCCGCGCTCACCGCCGGCAGCCTGGTCGCCAGCCCGACCGAGCAAACGGCGACGATGGGGCTGATCGAAACCTGGCGCTATCGCGCCGTCGTGCTGCGCCGGGAGCACAAGCTGGCCCAGGCCGAGGCGGCAAGTGAGCGGGCACGGTTGCTCGCGCTGAACGCGGGGATGGAGGTGCCGCTGGTCACCGCGCGCCTGGTGCGCACCGCGGCGATCACCGACGAGGCGCAGGGGCGCCTCGGCGCGGCGGGGTCGGGCCTCGCCCGTGCCGCCACGAGCTTCGGCCAGGTGCTGCCGGAGACGCGGCCGGTCGCGGAAACCCGGCTGCTGCAGGCCGCCGACGCGCTGCGCGCGGGAGATCCCGCGCGGGCGGCGCGGCTCTGCCGGTCCGGCACCAAACTCCTGCGTCTGTTGCAAGCGGGCGCCCGGCCAGAACTGCTGGCGCCCTGCCTCGATGCGTTCGCCGCGCTGGCCGCGCGCGATCCGGCGCAAGGTCCGGCGCTGCGGGCGGCGATGTTCGAGACCGCGGAATACGGCCAGGACAGCGTGACCAGCCGCCAGATCGCCGAGGCGGCGGCGCGGCTCGCCGTCCACGCGCGCGACCCGCGCGTCGCCGCCGCGATCCGCCGGCGCCAGGACGCCTCCGCCCGGCTCGACACGCTGTATCGGCAGCGCGACGCGCTGAGCCGCGGCCCCGCCAGCGGCATCGCGGCCTCGGCCAAACTGCCGCGGACGGTCGCGACGGTGGACGCGGCGATCGCGGCGGCGCAGGCCGAACTGGCCGAGGCGGATGCGGCGGTCCAGGAAGCGGCGCCCAATTTCCGCCAGCTGGTGCAGCTGGTGGTGCCGGCCAAAGCGGTGCTGGACGCGCTCGCTCCGCGCGAGGCGTTCGTGGCGGTCGACCTGACCCGGCGCGGCGGCTGGGTGTTCCTGCTGCGCGACGGGCAGGTGAGCGCGGCCCGGGTCCGCATCGGGACGGCGGCGGCGACCCGGCTGGTGCGGCGGATCCGCGCCAGCATCGAACCGAACGATGCCGGCCATCTGCCGGCATACGACACGGCGGATGCGGCGTTGCTGTACCGCGACGTACTGGGTCCGGTGGCGGCGGGGCTGCACGGCGCCTCGGCGCTGGTGGTCGCGCCGTCCGGCGCGCTGCTCGCGCTGCCGTTCGAGGTGCTGCTCACGGGCCCGGCCCAGGCGGATAATCTGGGCGCCGCGCCCTGGCTGGTCCGGCAAATGCCCATCTCCTACGTGCCCGCCGCGGCGAATTTCGTCGCGCTGCGCAAGCTGGCGGGCGGGTCGCACGCGCCGGGCGCCTGGTTCGGGTTCGGCGATCCGCGGCCGGTCCAGCTTGCCCAGGCGGAACAGACCTATCCGGCGAGCGCCTGCGCCGATAGCGCGCGGCTGTTTGCGGGGCTGCCGACCCTGCCATTCTCGGTCCGCGAATTGACGGCGGCGCGGGAATTGTTGGGCGGGGCGGCGCGGGATCAGCTGCTGGGGCCGAAATTCACCGCCCAGGCGGTGGATCATGTCGATCTCAAACGGTTCCGGGTGCTGCATTTCGCCACCCACGCGATCCTGCCCTCCGAACTGCGCTGCCAAAGCCAGCCGGCGATCGTCACCTCCGATCCGGCGGGCGCCAAAAGCGCGTCGGGGGCGCTGCTGACGGCGAACCGGGTGCTTGGGCTCGATCTGGACGCCAATACGGTGATCCTGTCGGCCTGCAATTCGGGCGGAATCGGCGGACGCCCGGCCGGGGAAAGCCTGTCGGCGCTGGCGCGGGCGTTCTTCTTCGCCGGGGCGCGGTCGATGCTGGTGACGCATTGGTCGATCAGCGACCAGGCCTCGGCCTACCTGATCGCGGAGACCCTGCGCCGATACGCCGCCGGGGCCGATGGTGGGCTGGGCGGCGCACTGCGCGCGGCACAGCTCGGGATGATCGACGGGGCCGGCAAAGCCCTGCCGGAGAGCCTGGCCCACCCGTTCTTCTGGGCGCCGTTCGTCCTGGTCGGCGAGGGGCGCATCGGGGCGGGCCAGCGGCAGGTCGCGGGGCGGTAGGGAGGAAGGAAG
>JAKAZN010000385.1 GCA_021815835.1 Pseudomonadota bacterium | reverse complement strand
GCGTCGGGCCGGCCGCGGCACGGTTGGCTGGTCTGGCGCGGGTGCGAGGGGCCGGGGCTGCCGGGCCTGGCGCAATTTTCGGCCTGAGCGGGCGCGGGCTGACGCACGCCCATATTATTGCGGTATCAAAATAGAATGCCGGGATTGCCGGCCCAGGCTGGGGGGCCGGGCTGCCACAAGGTCTCGCGCCGCCGCCCCAGGGTCGCCCCAGGGGGCCGCCCCAGGGCCAATCGAGGCGTCGGGCGATCCAGGCGTCCCCCCGATCGCGCTGGTGCGGGCGGCTTTCAATTGCGTTCGGACTCGTGGCAGAGAGGCACGATGACGGAACCGAAACTCGACTGCCTGAAATGCCCTAGTCTCTGCTGCCGGATGGCCGGCTACGTGGAGGTGAGCCGCGCCGATATCCGCCGGCTGGCGAAATTCCTGGGCCTGACCGTGCCGGCGTTCGAGGCGAAGCACATCGTCGCGCGCACGCGCAAGGGATCGAAACGGATCAAGGCCGGATACGAAACCTGCCAGTTCCTGGGCGAGGACCGGATGTGCACGGTCTATGCGGCGCGGCCCAAGGATTGCCGCGGCTATTACTGCTGGGAGCAGGCGGACAACACGGTGCACGAGTTCGCCCGGTTCCTCCAGCGCGATCCCGCCGCGTTACGGGCGGAGGAAGCGAAGGAAGCGAAGGAAGCGAGTGAGGGTTGAGCCGCGGGTTAGCGAATCGGTAATCCTTCGCGGGCATCCTGCGGCTCGCCGGCGGCCAAAGGGCCGGGCTTGTTGCGGCAAAATGCCGCGCCCAGCACAGGAATTGACCCATGAGCTCGATCGCCGCCGTCTCCGCCGCCGGCCTCGCCCACGCCGCCCCGCCCGCCAAGCCGAAGGGGAAATCCGATGGCGACGGCGATCACGGGGTGGAACCCGCCGCCCAGGCCGCGCCGCCCGGCGGGGCGGCGGGCTCGTCCGGGGCGGTGAACAAGATCGCCTGAACCGATCGGCGGCGGGGCTGGCGCGAGCCGGTCCCGATCAGCCTGCCCCGGTCACCCTGCCCCGGTCACCCCGCGTGCGCCGCGATCACGTCGCGCCAGGCCAGCAAATCCTCGGGGCCGTGGATCGGTCTTGTGACGCCCGTGTTCGCCATCACCGGGACCAGGACCCGACCGATGCCGGACGCGGCCAGCTCCGGGATGCGCGCAAGATCCTCCGGGGCGCTGACCGTGATCTCGATCGCGTCCGGATCGCGGCCGGCCGCGCGCGCGGCCTCCCGCATCGCGCCGAGCAGCTCGGGCGGCGCGCCGCGCGCGGGGAAGAAGCCCTGCGCGATGCGCCCCGCGCGCCGGGCCGCGGCTTCGGAATGGCCGCCGATCACGATCGGCACCGTGCCGTGGCGCGGCTTCGGGCGCATATAGGCGCCATCGAAACGAACGAATTCGCCGGCGAAGCTCGGCGCATCCTGTTCCCACAGCGCGCGCATGGCGGCCACGTATTCCTCGGTGCGCTGGCCGCGCCGGGCGAAGGGGATGCCGAGCGCGTCGAACTCCTCCTTGAGCCAGCCGACCCCGATGCCCAGGATGACGCGCCCGTTCGACAGATGATCGAGCGTGGCCACTTGCTTGGCGCACAGCACGGGGTTGTGCTCGGGCAGGATCAGGATGCCGGTGGCCAGTTTGATGCGGGTCGTTGCGGCGGCGACATAGGCCATCCAGATCAGCGGATCGGGAATGGAGAAAGCGGGTTCGCGCCCGGGCATCCGGCCGTCGGGCGAATACGGATACGCCGAACGGTAGTCGCGCGGGACGACCACGTGCTCGACGGTCCAGGCGGATTCGAACCCGGCTTCCTCGGCGGCTTGCAGCAGCGCGACCGCCTTCGCGGGGTCGGTATAGGGGCCGGTGTTGCAGTAGCGCAGGCCGAATTTCATGGGGGCGTTCCTGGGGAATGGGGCGGGGCTCGGTCGCCGAGGTTAGCGCATCTTCCCGCGCGGCGTGACTCCGCGCAGCGTCGCTTCCTTGCGCCTGCGTCCGCTCCCGGCCAAGCCCGCCGAACGATGCCCAACCGGCATCGCGACCATAGGAACACGGCATTTCCGCCGCCGTTTCGCGCCGCATAGGTTCCTCCCACGGCACCCAACCCACAGGAGGACACCATGCCGACCATCACGAAATATCTCGCCGCCGGACTGTTCGCGCTCGGCGCGGCGACCATCGCGCCGATCCCGCTCGCGCTCGCCCATAGCGGGGCGCATCCGGCGATGTGGGACACCGCGCATCTGATGGGCATGCCGATCTATAACGACCAGCACCAGAAGATCGGCACCATCAGCCACGTGATGGTCTCGCCCATGGGTAATAAGACCGAGGTGGTGCTGTCGGTCGGCGCCTTCGTCGGCGGCAACAAGCAGGTGGAGGTGCCGCTCGCGCATCTGACGATGTCCGGCTCCAACATGATGATGCACGGCGCGACCAAGGCCGCGCTGGAAGCGCTGCCCGCGTATCAGGGCGGCGGCGACGGCTGAGCCGAGAGAGTCTCTGTTGGCGCGCGGCCGCCCCACCAATCCCGCGCGCGATACCCACGGGTCGAAATACCGGAAGGATCGGTATTTCGGCCGGTCGATCTCGGGCCGGCCGGAATCAGGCCGGTCGCGTGCCGATCCCGTCGCGCAAGCCCCGCACCAGCGTGGCGAGCGCGGCGGGCGGCAGGAACCCCTCGGCGATTCCCGCCGCCGAAACGAGCGCCGGCGTCCCCTGGATTTCCAGCCGCGCGGCGGCGAATTTCACCCGATCGAGCAGCGCCCCGAACGCCGGGTCCGCCATGTCGCGCGCCAACCGCGCGCCATCGGCGCCGATCGCGGCGGCGAGCGGGGCAGCCATCGCCGCGGTGTACCGGCCGCGCCAGCGCATCAGCCAGCGATGCGCCGCCAGGTACCGCCCCTGCCGCGCGGCGGCGAGCGCGAGCCGCGTGGCGATCACGGAATCCGGCGCCAGGATCGGATATTCCGCGAAGATCAGGCGCAGATCGGGGTTGTCGCGCAGCCACGAATCCAGCACCGGCTCCATCGCCCGGCAATAGGGGCAGTGGTAATCGAAGAAATCGACCGCCAGCAGCTTCGATCCGGCCGGCCCCGCCGCCGGCAGGCCCCAGCCCGACACGCCGGCCAGGAAGCGGAGGGTTTGCGGACCGGCATGGGCCTCCATCGCGCGCAGCCCCGGCAGCGCCTGGCCCAACGCCGCGCCGCCCACCGCCGCCACCCCGATCGCGGCCAGCACGTCACGCCGCCTCACGCCACCAGCTCCGCAACGACCCGGGATTCGCGCGACAAGGTGCGGCTGACCGGGCATTTGCCGGCAATTTCCAGCAGCCGCGCGCGTTGTTCGGCCGACAGCGCCCCTTCCAGCGTGATGCGCCGCTCGAACCGATCGACCGGCCCCGGTTCCTGCACATGACGCAGCGCGACGCCGATCCGGGTCAGGGGCCAGCCATGCCGGTCGGCATACATG
>JAKAZN010000384.1 GCA_021815835.1 Pseudomonadota bacterium | reverse complement strand
CCACCGAGACCGTCTGGTTCGAGCTGCGCGAACGCATCGGCGCCAGCGAATTCCTCGGCTACAGCACCGAAGCGGCCGAGGGCGAGATCCGCGCCCTGGTCGCCGCCGGCGCGCCCGCCGAAAGCGCCGGCCCCGGCACCGCGATCGCCGTGGTCCTGAACCAGACCCCGTTCTACGGCGAGTCGGGCGGCCAGGTCGGCGATACCGGCATCATCGCCGGCGCCGACGGGCTGCGCATCGAGATCACCGACACCCAGCGCAAGCTGGGCGACGTGATCGTCCATCTGGGCCGGGTTGCCGCGGGCACCGCGCGCGTGGGCGCCCCGGTCACCGCCGCGGTCGATCACACCCGCCGCGGCGCGATCCGCGCGCATCATTCCGCGACCCATCTGCTGCACGAGGCACTGCGCCGCACCCTCGGCACCCATGTCGCGCAGAAGGGCAGCCTGAATGCCCCCGAGCGGCTGCGCTTCGACATCTCCCAGCCGCGCCCGATCACGGAAGCGGAACTGGCCGCGGTGGAGACCGAAGTGAACGCGCGCATCCGGGAAAATTCCGAAGTCGTGACCCGTCTGATGACCCCCGCCGCCGCGGTGGAACTCGGCGCCATGGCGCTGTTCGGGGAGAAATACGGCGAGGAAGTTCGCGTCGTGTCGATGGGAACGGGCGATGGCAACCGCCTCGCCTGGTCGATCGAGCTTTGCGGCGGCACCCATGTCCGTCGCACCGGCGATATCGGCTATTTCCGCATCGTCGCGGAATCCCCCGTGAGCGCCGGCGTGCGCCGGATCGAGGCGGTGGCCGGCGCCGCCGCCGAAGCCGTCGCCGCCGCCGAAACCCGCCTGCTGCGCGAGGCGGCCGTCGCACTCCGCGCCAACCCGGCCGAACTGCCCGAGCGGATCGGGACACTCCTGGAAGACCGCCGCCGGCTGGAACGCCAGGCGGCGGAATTGCAGAAGAAGCTCGCCACCGGCGGGACAGCCGCCGGCGCGGCCGAGGAGATCGGCGGAATCATGCTCGCCGCCCGCAATCTGGGCGACGTGCCGGCGCGGGAATTGAAGGGCCTGGCCGAGACCATCGCCCAGCAGCAGGGCGGCGGCATCGTGGCGCTGGTCTCCACCGCCGAGGGCAAGGCCAGCATCGTGGTCGGCGTCGCGCCCGACCTGACCGCCCGGTTCAATGCCGTCGATCTGGTGCGCGCCGCCGCCGCCGCGGTGGGCGGCAAGGGCGGCGGTGGGCGGGCGGACCTGGCGCAGGCCGGCGGCCCGGATGGCAGCCGGGCCGAGGCCGCGCTGGACGCGGTGCGCGCCGCGCTCGCGGGCTAGCGCGCGATCCTACAAAAAGCGGGACCATGATCGACACCTCGGTCGGTGCCGATCATGATCCAACGGCGGCCGCCGACGGACCGGCGCGCCGCCGATCAGCCGTGCTTCGGCTTCGCGGTCGCGTGGTGCATCGGCATATGGTGCACCGGCTTGTGCGCGGTCACATGGTGGGTCGCGTGGCGCCTCACATGATGCGTGACGTGATGCACGACATGGTGGGTCGGCTTGTGCGTGGTCGCGGCCAGGGCCGGGACGGCGCCCATGGTGGCGATCGGCAGGGCAAGGCCGCACGCGGCCAGCAGCAGTTTGCGGGGGATCATCATCGGGAGACTCCGGAAGCGACGGGGACGAAAGGCGGCTGAAACGGGGCACGAAGACTCTCGCCTAACCACCTTGTGCCATATGCCAAATCCCACCGCATGGGGCAAGCCCCGGCCTACCCCGCCAGCGCCGAGCCCGAAAGCGCGTCCAGCGCCGCCTGCAGAATGACCGAAGCCGCCAGCCGGTCCACCGCCTCGGCCCGCTTCGCCCGGCTGAGATCGGCCTGCTCCACCAGGAACCGGTTGGCCGACACCGAACTCATCCGCTCGTCCCACATCACGGCCGGGAGCCTGGTCGCGGCCGACAAATCGCCCGCCCAGTCGCGCGCCGCCTGCGCCGCCGGGCCGAAGGTGCCGTCCATCTCCAGCGGCAGCCCCACCACCAGGCCGCCCACGCCCTCCTTGCGCGCGATCGCCGCGATCTCGCCCGCCACCGCCATGAGCTTGCCGCGCCGCAGCCGCCCATACGGGCTCGCCAGCACGCGCCGCGTGTCCGACAGCGCGAGGCCCAGCGTCTTGCGCCCGGGATCGATCCCGAGCAGCCGCGCGTTCCGCCCGAGAAGGCCCGCCAGTTCCGTCAGGTTGAAGAGTGCCATGGGCGCCGTTATGGTCCGCCCGCGTTTCCCCGCAAAGGACCAAGCTACATGTCGCTCGATCCCGCGACCGTGCGCCGTATCGCCGCACTCGCCCGCCTGCGCGTGACGGAGGACGAGGTCGTGCGGCTGCAAGGCGAGCTGAACGGCATTCTGGGCTGGATCGAGCAATTGAACGAGGTGAATGTGGACGGCATCGAGGCCCTCGCCGGCGCCACCCTGGGCGCGCTGCCGATGCGCGAGGATGTGGTGACCGATGGCGGCATGGTGGAAGAAGTGCTCGCCAACGCGCCGGAACGGATCGGCGATTTCTACGCCGTGCCGAAGGTGGTGGAATGATGCTGACCGACCTGACGATCGCCGCCGCCGCCGACGGGCTGCGGCGCGGCGATTTCTCCGCGCGCGCGCTGACCGAGGCGCATCTCGCCGCGATCGCCGAAGCCAACCCGCGGCTGAACGCGTTCATCACCGTGACCGAGGCGGAAGCGCTGGCGGACGCGGACGCGGCGGACGCGGCGCTGAAGCGCGGGGAGGCGCGGGCGCTGACCGGCATTCCGCTGGCGATCAAGGACCTGTTCTGCACCGCCGGCGTGCGCACCACCGCCGGCAGCCGCATCCTCTCGCCCTTCGTGCCGCCCTATGAGAGCACCGTCACCGCAAATCTGCGCCGCGACGGGGCGGTGTTCCTGGGCAAGACCAATCTGGACGAGTTCGCGATGGGTTCGTCCACGACCACCTCGGCGTTCGGGCCGACGATCAATCCCTGGCGGCGGCGGCAGGACCCCGAGGCGGCGCTGGTGCCCGGCGGGTCCTCCGGCGGGTCCGCGGCGGCCGTGGCGGGACGGCTGGCGATGGGGGCGACGGGGACGGATACGGGCGGGTCGATCCGCCAGCCCTCGTCGTTCTGCGGGATCGTGGGGGTGAAGCCTTCGTATGGGCGGTGCTCGCGCTGGGGCGTGGTGGCGTTCGCCTCGTCGCTGGACCACCCCGGGCCGTTCGCGCGGAGCGTGGAGGATTGCGCGATCCTGCTGGGCGCGATGGCGGGGCATGATCCGAAGGATTCGACCTCGGTGGATGTTGCGGTGCCGGATTTCCGCGCGGCCTGCGCGCGCGGGGTGAAGGGGCTGCGGATCGGCGTGCCGCGGGAATACCGGGCGGACGGAATGGCCGGGGAGATCGAGGCTTTGTGGGCGCGCGGGGTGGCCTGGCTGCGCGAGGCGGGGGCCGAGGTGGTGGATGTTTCGCTGCCGCACAC
>JAKAZN010000383.1 GCA_021815835.1 Pseudomonadota bacterium | reverse complement strand
TCGGCGACCCCGGTCCCGACGGCGTTGGCGATGGCGACATTGCCAGCCCGCCATGCATCGATCAGTCCGGGAACGCCCAGCATCGAATCAGGTCGGAAAACGGTGGGATCGAGGAAATCGTCGTTCAGGCGCCGGTAAATCGCATGAACCGGGCGCGGGCCGGCCGTTGTGCGCATGTAAACACGCGCGTTCTCGACATGGAGGTCCGACCCCTGGACCAGCGGAATACCCATTTCGCGCGCGAGGAAGACATGTTCGAAATAGGCCGAGTTATAGATGCCGGGCGACAACAGCACCGCGCGCGCCTCGGGATCGGGGACAGGGGCCATCTCTTCCAGCGCGGCCCGCAGACGATAGCCGTAATCATCGACAGGGCGGAGACGCATGCCGGCGGCCAGATCGGGAAAGGCGCGAAGCATCAGGTGCCGGTTTTCGACCACATAGGATACACCGGACGGCGTGCGGGCATTGTCCTCCAGGATCCGGAACGTGCCGGCCTCGTCGCGCACGATGTCGATCCCGCAGACATTCACATAGCTTCCGTGTCGGATCGGAAACCCGATCATCTCCGGGCGGAAACAGGGGTTCTGAAAGACGAGATCGCCGGGAACGACACCGTCCTTCACGATTTTCGCGTCACCGTAGATGTCGCCGAGGAAGGCGTTGATTGCGGCGACGCGCTGGATCGCCCCGGCCTCGATATGTTTCCATTCCGACGGCGTAAGAATGCGCGGTATGCAATCGAACGGAAGGATGCGATCGATCGCGGTACTGTCGGAATAGACCGTGAATGTGATCCCGAGATCGATCAGCTCGGTTTCCGCCGCCTCGGCGCGGCTACGCAAGGCCTCCAATCCGATATGAGACAGGCGGCGACGCAGAAGAGCTGGAATGTTACCATCATCCGGGCGCGGATGGGTCAGTTCGCAGAAGAAATTGCCCGGATTGTAGCGCGCGAAGAGATCGGCAGGGATATCGGCTTCCGCCAGCCCCGTATGTGACATGAGTAACGGTACCTCCGCTTGTTTCAGCGCCGGGGCTCTGGCGGATCTGTCGCCGGCCGCCGGCGCGATGATGCTTGCGCTGCGCTAGGCCGTGTCTTTCTGGCGTTATCTGTTATCCTCAAATTAAGTATGACATGCCTTTGAAGCGCTCGGCAATAACCCACGATGACCTCTGCGATGATCGACGATTCTGATATGCTGAAACGATGGATGACGGTGCATAAGCGGCGCGCGACGTGACCGGGGCGGATCGCGTGAGGTGCTTTCTCCCCGCCGCGATGATGTTGGAGACGCGGGAGCTGGCGGCGCGCAAAGCGGCCCTGCGGCGGATGGCCGCCGTCCAGCTGCCAGGCGTCGCTCGTGCGCCGGAATACGACCCGTTGCCAGTCATGTTGCCGGGCGGGTTCGCGGCGCGACTTGGGCAGGCCCTCTGCCGCCGGGCAGCGCTTCTGGGTGGTGCGATCGACGATCTCTACTCCGTTCGCAGCCTCGTGACGGCGGGCAACATATCAGCGGCCACGCTGTCGGGGGCCGATGGATGGCTGCGACAGATGGTTGGCGATGCGGGGCTTATCGCGCCACGGTTGGCGCTCTACGCCGCCGACCTCGCGGTCAACGCAGCTGGTGGCGCCGTGGTGCTCCGCGATCATGTCGATATCGTGCCTGGACTCGGCCATGCAATTGCGCTGCGCCGCTTCACCGGGGCAGCGATGCCCGAACTAGTGCGGTCGGTCACGTTGGTCGGGCGGGGGCCGGTGATCGAACGCTGGCGGGAAGACCTGGCGCACTGGGCCGGCGGCGGCCTTTTCGCGCTATTGGAGGGAGAGGCTGAAAACGCGGCCGATGACGGGGCCGATGCCGCACTGCTGGCCCGGGCGATCGGCGCGCCACGGTTGCGGCCTGCGGATCTAGACTGTTTCGGCGAGGCGCCCGAATTCCGTACGCTCACAGGCAGCCGGCCCGTGGGGCTGCTGATCCGGCGCATGGCGGGATCAGCGATCGATCCGCTGGAGCAGGGAGGCGACCCCACGATGGGCATTGCCGGGGTGTTCGGTGCGCTTCGGCGCCGGCAACTGGCAATGCTCAATGCGCCAGGAAGCGGGGTCGTCGGCGAGCCAGCCATCGCCGCCAATATCGAGGCGGCCATCGGCGTGGCACACGAGACCCAATTCGGTGAGCCAATCATGCTGCGTGCCGGGGCAGCGGTAGATCTGCCAATCGTCCCCCTGGCGCCTGAGTCGGACAGTGCGGCGATGGGCGAGGCCGCGTGTGTGCTGCGCCTGTTCGCGCTGCACTGCGGCTCGACCGGCTGGGTCGCGTTGCCAGGCGGGCTGGGCCTCGCACACGGGCCGGATGGGATGACGCAGATGAAAGACGTCTGGGTGATCGATCGCGGTGAGGACGCGGAAATGCCACGCCTGCCTGTCCGCGGCACGGTCAGCCTCGCGCGGGCGGCAACCTCGGTCTTGCCAAGCCGTGTGGCGGACGATCTGTTCTGGCTCGGCCGAGCGGTGGAACGGCTGGAGGCGGCGGGGCGCCTGTGCGCGCTGGCGCAGAGCGGATTGGCGGAGGCAAGCGCGCTACCGCATGAACAGTATCAGCGGGGATTGCTCCTCAGGTGTCTGGCGCACCAGCAATTGATTTCCACCGATCTCGCCGGGCGCAACGTCGCTGCACGGCAATTGCGCGAGGCGATCGGGAGCGGGGCGGCGTTCGCACCGCTGATCGAGACGGCCCGCCGACTTCTTGCGGCAACGGCAGACCGGTTCAGTCCGACGATGTTGGCCACGATCGAGGGCGCGCTGGAACGGGTGCTGGCCGCGCGGGTAGCCGGCCTCGCGGAGCTAGTGCCGGCCATCTTCGGATTCGCCGCCACTTGTGCCGGCGTGATCGGCGAGGACGCGGCGCGGGACGGAGCGCTGCTGTTCGCAACGCTCGGCCAGCGTCTGGAGCGTCTGTTCGGGCTGGCGGGCAGTTTCGCGATCTTGCTCGACGAGGAAGGCGGGCGGCTGGCGGCGGGGGCTTCGCTGGCGATCGAACTGATCGATGCGGGGATGACCTGCGAGCAGCGCTATGGCGGTATCCCCGAACCCGATACGGCGCTTCGGTTGCTGCTGGCAGATCCGGCCTATCCGCGCAGCCTGCTTTTCCAGGCGATCGCACTGGCCGAGGGCTTCGAGCGGCTGGACGCGGCGGCCGAAGCGGCGGAGGCCAGAGCCATCGGCGTCGCGCTGAAGGCTGCGGCGGGTTCGGCGTCGCCGCGAACGGCATTGGCCGCTGTCGAGGCGCGGGCGGCGGATCTTTCCAGCGCGCTGACGGGGCGCCTGTTCGCGCCGCCGGCGAGCAGTCAGCATCGCGATGGAGCAGCAGTCGCGTGATCTACGACCTGACCCACCGCACGCTTTACAAATACTCCGAACCCAGCCTGTTTGCGCGGCATCTCTTGCATCTGCTGCCGCGCACCCGTTCCGGGCAGCGTGTGCGGGAGGCG
>JAKAZN010000382.1 GCA_021815835.1 Pseudomonadota bacterium | reverse complement strand
ATGGGGCGTGGAACCCCAATGGGGCGTGGAACCCCAATGGGGCGTGGAACCAATGCGGCGTGGAACCAATGGTGGGCGCGACAGGGATCGAACCTGTGACCCCTACCGTGTCAAGGTAGTGCTCTTCCGCTGAGCTACGCGCCCGCCGAGCGGTCGGCGTCTTCTAGCCGCGCCCCCCTCCCCCGGCAAGCCACGCCGATCGCGCACGAATTCGGTTGCCCCGCCCGCCCCGATCGTGGCACGCTGCACCGCAACATAAGGTCGGGGGCGGTTCGCCGCGCCCCGGCGCCTCAGGGACGAACCACGACAGTCACCTTCTTCGTGCAACCGGGGAAGCGGCCGCGCGCCGCCGCCCGCACCGTGAAGGTCGCGCCCATGCTGGATCACCCCTTGGTCAATCTCTTCGCCCATACGCGCCCCGCCGATAGCGACTGGCGCAGCGACGGGCTGCGCGATTTCTTCCTGTACAAGGACCTCGGTGTCGCCGAGGCCACCGGCGGAAGGGTCATCGCGCAGCTGGTCAAGGCCGCCCGCCCGCCCGAGGAAGGCACCGGCTGGCACCATCACATCGCGGACTTCCACATCGTGCTGATGCTGAAGGGCTGGGCCCGGTTCATGTACGAGGACAAGGAGCACCTGGTCGCGGCGGGCGATTGCGTGCATCAGCGGCCGGGAATCGTGCACTACCTGTTCGACTACTCGCCCGACATGGAATACCTGGAAGTGGTCGGCCCGGCCGATTTCGCAACCGTGGAGCGCGACTATCCCGCCGCGATCCCCGCACCCGGCAAGTGGCCGGAGGTGTAGATCAGAACTCGACTTCGAGGTCCTCGATCTGCTCGGGCTCGGCTTCCGCCGCCGCGGTCCATTCCACCAGGTCGGGCCAGGCCTCGATCTGCGCGGCGAACGCGGCGGCGGTGCCGTCCAGGGCCACGTCATAAGTGACGAAACGGGTAACCACGGGGGCATACATCGCATCGGCGACGCTGGGGCGGCGGCCGAACAGCCAGGGGCCGCCCCAGGTCTCCAGGCATTCGGTCCAGATTTCCACGATGCGCTGGATATCCGCCCGCGCGCCGGACCAGACCGCGAATCCGGGCCGTCGGCCGCGCAGGTTCATCGGCAGCGACGAGCGCAGCGCGGTGAAGCCGGCATGCATCTCCCCCGAGATCGCCCGGCAGCGCGCCCGCGCCGCCCGGTCGGGCGGATACATCCCCGCATCGGGCGCGATCTCGTTCAAATACTCCGCGATCGCCAGCGTGTCCCAGACCCGCACACCGTCGTGGATCAGGCAGGGAATCAGGATCGATGATGATTGCAGCAGCAGTTCCGCCCGTGTGGCGGGATCGGAGGGATCGACCGGCTGGGTCCGGAACCGGATCCCCGATTGGCGCGCCAGCAGGAAACCACGCAGCGACCAGGAGGAGTAATTCCGGCTGCTGATCAGCAAAGTGGCCTCGGCCATGGTACCCCCGCGCGGCAAGACTTGCGATGTTGCACCGCAATGTACCACAATGCCCGTCGCGTTGAACAAAAAACTCTGTCCGGAAGCACCCCATCGGCGATGATTTACCAGTTCTATCAAGCCCAGGCGGACCTGCTCTCCTTCTGGCGCGGCGGGGCCGCCCTGGCCGCGGGCTTGCTGCGCCCGATCGAGCTCGGCTCGGCCACGCCCGCGGCGATGCGCCAATTCCGTGCCGCCTGCGATATCCTGTCCACCGGCGGCCTCACGCATCGCCGCCCGCCCTTCGGGATCGACACCGTCGCGGTCGGCAACGCGACCCTGGGCGTCGTCGAGGAAGAGGTAGACTCCACCCCATTCGGCAGCCTGCTGCATTTCCGCAAGGAGAACTCGCCGTGCCAGCCGCCCGTGCTGCTGGTGGCACCGATGTCGGGGCATTTCGCCACCCTGCTGCGCGGCACCGTGAAGGTACTACTGCCGGATAACGACGTGTTCATCACCGACTGGCACAACGCGCGCGACGTGGCCCTGCACGAAGGCCCGTTCGGGATGGACGAGTTCATCGAGCACATCATGCGCTTCCTGCGCGTGATCGGCCCGGGCGGGCATATCATCGCCGTCTGCCAGCCGGCGGTCGCGGTGCTCGCCGCGGTGGCGCTGCTGGCGCAGGCGGGCGATCCCGCGCAGCCGCGCAGCATGACCCTGATGGCGGGGCCGATCGACACCCGGGTCAATCCGACCAAGGTGAACACGCTCGCCGCCGGGCGGCCGATCGAATGGTTCGAGCAGAACCTGATCGGCGCGGTTCCCTGGCGCTATCGCGGCGCCTGGCGGCATGTCTATCCGGGATTCATGCAGCTTGCCGCCTTCATGACGATGAACCTGGAACGCCATGTGGGCGCGCATTTCAACCATTTCCGCGCGCTGGTGGGCGACGACATGGCGGCGGCCGAGGCGCATCGCGGCTTCTATGACGAATACAACGCGGTGATGGACCTGCCGGCCGAGTTCTACCTGGAAACCGTGCAGCGCGTGTTCCAGGACCACGATCTGCCGCTCGGCAAGCTGATGTTCCGGGGCGAGAAGGTGCGCCCCGGCGCGATCCGCCGCACCGCGCTGCTGACGGTGGAGGGCGAGCGCGACGATATCTGCGCGATCGGGCAGACGGTCGCCGCGCTCGATCTGTGCACCGGCATCCATCCGGGGATGAAGCGGCACCATCTGCAAACCGGTGTCGGGCATTACGGCGTGTTCAGCGGCAAGCGCTGGGAGCGCGAGGTCTATCCGCGGGTGCGCGAGACGATCCAGTCGACCGCGCTCTGAGCCTCGTTTGACAGCCGCGCCCGCCGCCCCCATCCTGGTCGGCTACCGAGGGGGGTCCCGCCGTACCAGGGGCTGAGAGTCCGGCAGGGGCGCAAATGCGCCGGCGCCGGTGACCCTTGCACCTGATCCGGGTCATGCCGGCGGAGGGACGGGCGCTTTCAGACCACCCTCCCCGCCGCCGTCGCCCGGAATCCCGCCCCGAGGAGACGAAGATGACCGTCCAGTCCAAATCCGCCGCCCGCCCCGACAGCGTCACCACCGGTCCGATCGCGGGCTCGCGCAAGATCTATACCTCGCCCGAGGGGCGCCCGGACATTTCGGTACCGTTCCGGGAAATCGCGCTCGATCCTTCCGCGCGGGAGGAGCCGTATCGGGCCTACGATACCTCCGGTCCCTTCACGGACCCGGCGGCCGGGATCGATCTGGCCGCGGGACTGACGCCGATCCGCGCCGACTGGATCGCGCGGCGCGGCTTCGCCCCGGTGCCGGCGCGCGCGGTGCGGCCCGAGGATAACGGCCATGTCGGGGCCGAGCACCTGCTGGCCCCCTGCCCCGCCGAGCATCCGGTGCTGGCCGGAAAGCCCGGCCAGATGGTGACGCAATACGAATTCGCCCGCGCCGGGATCATCACCGAGGAGATGATCTACGTCGCGCACCGGGAGAACCTGGGCCGCGCCGCCGCCGTGGCGGGTGCCGCGGAGCGCCGCGCCGAC
>JAKAZN010000381.1 GCA_021815835.1 Pseudomonadota bacterium | reverse complement strand
GAAATCCGGGCTGGGGCCAAGCTCGGCCAGGCGCTGGCCGTCCTCCTCGGCGGCGACGGCGTCGGGATACATATCGAGCGTCGCCCGCCGCACCGCGCCGTAGATCGCGTTGTTGTAGATCACCGCGAGCACCGGCAGCTTGTGCGCGCGGCCGACGAAATGGCACGCGGTCGGGTTGGCGAACATATAGGCCCCGTCGCCCAGCACCGCGATCACCTGCTTGCCGGGCGCCGCCAGCTTGGCCCCCAGCGCGGCCCCGAGGCCCCAGCCCAGCCCGCCCGCCGGGCTCAGCCCGAACAGGCTGCCCGGCGCGTCGAGCGGGCAATGATCCTGGCGGAACGAATACTCGCTGACGACGATGGTTTCGTCATCGACGATCCCGCGCAGGCAGTGGTTGAGCCAGGTCATGGTGCAGACCGGGCCCGCGCCGTCGCGCTCGGCCTCGGCCGCCCAGCCGGCGCGCAAGGCATCGGACCGCGCGCGCAGCGCCGCGTGCCGCCCCGCCACGTCCGGCGCGCGGGAGGCGAGCGCCGTCTCCAGCGCCTCCAGCAAGGGCAGGCTGGCACAGCGCAGCGTCAGGTCGGAACGGAAGCTCCGCATCGGATAGCGCGCGTAGAGCGGATCCTCGCCGATCTGCACCACCCGCGCGCCGTCGGCCAGACGATGCGCGCCCGGATACCAGGGCACGTCCGTCTCCCAGACCAGGACCAGATCGGCCTCGGCGAGCAGCGGGCCGGGATTGCCGCCCTGGTACATCGGATGGCGGCTCGACATCGCGTGATGGCGCGGGTTGAACGGCACCACCGGCAGGGCGAACCGCTCGGCGAGGCGGGCGAGCGCGGTGAATTCGCGCGGGTCCCGCCCCAGCGCGCCGCTGACGATCAGCGGCATCCGCGCCCGCGCGATCCAGTCCGCCAGACGCGCGACCTCCTCGGCCGAAGGCGCCGGGGCGGCCGGGCGGGCACGGACCGGGCGGGGCGCGGCGCCGGGCGCTTCCACATCGGCCCCCAGAACCTCGCGCGGCAGGCTCAGATAGACCGGACCGGACGGGGAGGCGGTGGCGAGCTCCATCGCGCGCGCCACCACGTCGTCGATCTGGTCGGGGCGGCGCAGTTCGTAGTCCCACTTCACCATCTCGCGCAGCATCCCGGCCTGGTCGAACATCTCCTGCGCCCAGTGGATATAGACGTTGCGCGCGCCGGAGGGACCGGATTCCATCACCGGCGTGCGCCCCGAGCTGAGCAGCATGGGAATGCGGTCGCGCGCGGCGTCGATCAGCGCGTTGATGGCGTTCGCGGTGCCGACATTGGTGTGGGTCATCACCGCCTGCGGCCGGCCGGTCACCATGGTGTAGCCATGCGCCATGCAGACCGCGGCGTTCTCGTGCGGGATCACCATCGGCTTCGGCACGGGGCGGTTGGACCGCGCGGCGCGGGCATAGGCTTCCACGATCGGGGCGAAATCGGTGCCGGGATTGCAGAACAGATGCTCGATCCCCTGGGCGGCGAGCGCGTCCAGGTAGTCCTCGGCGGCGATCCGGCCCGGGGAAGCAACGGGGCCAGGGGAAGCAACGGGGGCAGGGGTGGTCATGGCGGGCGGTTCCTCGGCGTTTGATGCGATCGTGGCGCGCCCGGGCGCGCGGGTCAAAGCCGGCCGTTCATCTTCCGGCAAGAGATGCCCCGTAGCCTGCGATCCATGCGGGTCAAACTCTATCGGGCAACCGAGATCGCGGCGGCAATGGCGCGGATCCGGGTCGAGCTCGGCCCCGACGCGCTGATCCTGTCCACCCGCAAGATCGCCGAGGGCGTGGAGGTCACCGCCGCGCTCGAAACTCCCGATCCCGGGCCGCCCGAGCGCGCCGATCCGGGCCGGGCCGCGCTGCTCGCCTGGCACGGGATCCCGCCCCGGCTCGCCGCCGCGCTGGGCACGGGCCGGCTGGAGGCGGCACTCGCCGCCGCGCTGCGCTTCGCCAGCCTGCCGCTCGATCCCACCGCGCCGCCGCTTCTGCTGATCGGCCCTCCCGGCGCGGGCAAGACGCTGACGATCGCGCGGCTGGCGACGCGGCTGGTGCTGGCGGGGGCGGCGCCGCGGATCGTCACCGCGGATGGCGAACGCGCCGGCGCGGTGGAGCAGCTGGCGGCCTTCACCCGGCTGCTGGACCTCGACCTGCTCGCCGCCGCCACGCCCGAAGCCCTCGGCCGCGCCATGGAGCGCGCGCGCGCCGGCGCGGCATCCGGGCCGGTGCTGATCGACACGCCGGGCCTCGATCCCTTCGCGCCCGCCGCGCGCGCCGCGCTGGCCGCCCTGATCGGCGCGGCGGGGGGAACCGTGGCGCTGGTGCTGCCGGGGGGGATGGACCCGGCGGAATCGGCCGATCTCGCTTCGTGCTACGCCGAGGCGGGGGCCACGCGGCTGATCGCCACGCGGCTCGATCTCGCCCGAAGGCTGGGGGGCGTGCTGGCCGCGGCGGAGGCGGGCGGGCTGGCGCTGGCCGAGGCCGGGATCGGCCCAGGCGCCGCGGACGGGCTGGCCGCGCTTACGCCCGCGCTGCTGGCCGGGTTGCTGGAGCGCACGCCGTCGTCCCCATCTCCGGCGCGCCCCGTCCCGCGGCGTCCTGCCCCGCCCACGCCTCGCCCGCCCCATCCAGCCGCGCCCCCTCCAGCCGCGGCGCCGCCAATGGCCGCCCCGCTCCCGCGCCCGGTCTGGCCGAAGCACGCCCCCGTTTCCCGCCCCGCCACCCCTGGAACCCGCGCATGAGCCAAACCATCCTCGCCCCGGCTCGATCCGGCGGCCCGGCGCCCCGGTCGGCCGGGCGGCTGATCGCCATCGCGTCGGGCAAGGGCGGCGTCGGCAAGACCTGGTTCGCGATCACGCTGGCCCACGCCCTCGCCCGGCTCGGTCGGCGGGTGCTGCTGTTTGATGGGGATCTCGGGCTCGCCAATGTCGATATCCAGCTCGGCCTCGCGCCCGCCCGCGACCTCGCCCACGTGCTCGCCGGACGCAGCACCTTGACCGAGGCCGTGCTGCGCTACGCCGAGGGCGGGTTCGATATCCTGCCCGGAAGCTCCGGCTCCGGCGCGCTCACCGGGCTGGAACCCCGCGCCGTGGCCGCGATCGTCGCGCTGCTGCGGGGCGCGGGGGGCTACGGACATATCCTGCTCGATCTCGGCGCCGGGCTGGAAGGCGGGGTGCGCGGCCTCGCCGCCGCCGCCGACACGCTGCTCGTGCTTGCGACCGACGAGCCTACCAGCCTGACGGACGCCTACGCGGTCCTGAAACTGCACGCGGCCGACCGGCCGGACGGGGATGCGCGGGTGGTGGTCAATCAGGCCGCCAGCGCCGCCGGCGGGGCGCGCACCTACGCCACCTTGCGCAAGGCGGCTCTGGCGTTCCTCCGCCGCGACCCGCCGCTGGCCGGAATCATCCGCCGCGACGATCATGTCCGCGAGACCATCCGCCGCCAGACCCCGCTGCTCACCCGCCACCCCACCAGCCCGGCCGCCGCCGAC
>JAKAZN010000380.1 GCA_021815835.1 Pseudomonadota bacterium | reverse complement strand
GTGGGTGTGCCCGGCCCCATACAGCGCCTCCTCCGACACCTCCGGCGCCATGATCTCCGTAAGCCCGCCCCCCCGCGCCGCCCGGAAGAAGCAACTCCGCCGCCCGGTGTGGCACGCCACCCCATGCTGATCGACCAGCAGCAGCACCGCATCCCCGTCGCAATCGACCCGCAATTCCACCAGGCGCTGCATCTGGCCCGAGCTTTCCCCCTTCCGCCACAGCCGCCCGCGCGAGCGGCTGAAATAGCAGACCCGTCCGGTGGCCAGGGTCTCCGCCACCGCCTCGGCGTTCATCCATGCCAGCATCAGCACCTCGCCGGTGTCGTGCTGCTGGGCGATCGCGGCGACCAGCCCGGCGGAATCGAAGCGCAGCGCGGCGAGCACGGCGGCGGCGGTGTCGGTTTGGCTCATGCGTGCTATCTTGGTCCCCGGCGCCGTCAATGCAAAGGAGGGGCCCATGGGCGAAGCCGCGTTCTCGCCCCGCACCACGGGCGCGCTGAGCCGGGCCGAGGCGCTCTGCGCCGCGCGCGGCGCGAAGCTGACCGCGCTCCGCCGCGACGTGCTGGGGCTGATCCTGGACGCCGAGACGCCCGCCGGCGCCTACGACCTGCTCGATCGCCTGCGCCGCACCCGCGGCGGCGCGGCCCCGCCCACGGTGTACCGGGCGCTCGATTTCCTCTGCGCTCAGGGCCTGGTGCACCGGGTGGAGCGCCTCGCGGCCTTCGTCGGCTGCGTGGCCGACACCACGCCCGAGCCGCATCCGCACGACCATCCCGCGCAATTCCTGATCTGCCGCGACTGCGGCCGGGCCACCGAGCTCGACGATCCCGACCTCGCTCACGCGCTGGCCGAAGCCGCGCGAAGGCGCGGGTTTTCGATCCAGACCGCCACCATTGAAGCCGAGGGACGCTGCGCCGCGTGCGCCGCGACCCCAACCCATGAGGCCACCCCATGCCCATGATCGCCGAGGCCACCACCGCCCGCGCCACCCGCCGCCGGGCGATATCGAACGGAACGAATTTCTGGCACACCACCTATCTGGGCGCGAACCGCTATCGCCCCGATCCGGCCGGCCCGCCGGCGCCGGGCACGATCTATCCGATGGCCTTCCTGGTCGAGCAGGACGCGAGGGAAATCGTGCGCCCGCATTTCCACCAGGCGGACCAGTTCCAGGTGGTCGTGGCCGGGGACGGCACGCTCGGGACCCATCCGGTCCGCGCGGTGTCGGTGCATTTTACCGGCGCGTTCTCCGCCTATGGGCCGATCGTCGCCGGGGAGTCGGGGCTGAGCTATTTCACCCTGCGCAACGGCTGGGATCCAGGCGCACGCTACATGCCGGGCGCGCGGGCCGAACTGCCGCGCCCGCGGGCGCATCGCGAAGCGGTGGGGGCGGTCGAATCCGGGGACGAGGTCCAGGACGTCATCGCGGCGGCACCGGACGGAATGGGGGCGACGCGGCATGTGCTCGCGCCGGGCGCGCGCCTGGCGGGGCCGGATCCGGCCGAAGGCGGAGGCCAGTACTGGGTGGTGCTGACGGGCGGGCTCGATCGGGACGGGGGGGCGCTGGGCGCCGGCAGCTGCGCCTTCGTCGCCCCCGACGAGGCGGCCTGGGCCCCGGTCGCGGGTCCGGCGGGGGCGGAAATCCTGGTCCTGCGGTTTCCGCGCCGGCCCGGCTGAGAGCTTCCGCGATCAGGCGGCGGACGGCAGGGCCGGCAGCCAGACGGTGACGGTGGTGCCCTCGCCCTCCGTGCTGTCGATCGCGAGCTGGCCGCGATGGCGGTTGACGATGTGCTTGACGATCGCGAGCCCCAGCCCGGTGCCGCCGGCCGCGCGGGAGCGTCCGGCATCGACGCGGTAGAAGCGCTCGGTCAGCCGCGGCAGGTGGGCACGCGGAATGCCCGGGCCGCGATCGGCCACCGAAAGCAGCACGCCGGGCCGGGCGGGCCAGCGCGCGCCGTCGGCGGGCGCGGCGGTCAGGGTCAGCGCCGCCGGCGTGGTTTGCGTCGCGCCGTATTTCAGCGCGTTGTCGAGCAGGTTCTGCGCGACTTGCACCAACTGGTCCGCATCGCCCGCCACCGGCGCCAGATCGGGCGCGAGCGCCAGTTCGAGCGTCGCCCCCGCCGCTTGCAGACGGGGTTCGAACCCGGCGATCACGCGATGGATCAGCGCGGGCAGATCGACCGGGTCGGCGGGGGCTTCGTGTTCCGTCAGTTCGACGCGCGAGAGGCTCAGCAGGTCGTCGATCAGGCGGTTCATGCGGCTGGCCTGCTCGGCCATGATCGCCAGGAATCGTTGTTGCGCGGGCGGATCGTCCGCGGCGGGGCCGCGCAAGGTCTCGATGAAGCCGAGCACGGAGGCGAGCGGCGTGCGCAGCTCGTGGCTGGCGTTGGCGACGAAATCGGCGCGCATCTGCTCGACCGCGCGTTCGCGGGTGCGATCGGACAGCACCACCACGGCCTGGCCGCCATCGGCCAGCGGCGGATCGAGCGGGACGACGGTGCCACGGACCTCGCGCGGGACGGGCACGGGCAGGGAAAGATCGGCGGTCTCCGTGGCGCCGGCGGCGAAGGCGCGCTCGATCGCGGCGCGCAGGCCGGGATGGCGGAGCACGGCGCCGATATCGGCCCCGAAGGCGGTTTGCGCGGCGTGGTTGGCGCGCAGCACGGCGCGGCGGGCATCCAGCACGAGGAGCGGATCGGGAAGGCGTTCGACGATCGCCTGGTCGGCGCGGCGCAGACGATCGAGATCGGCGGCGTCGCGGGCGGCGAGGCGGGTGAGGCGTTCCACCCGGCGGGCGAGACGTTCGGCGCGCGCCCAGGCGAGGATGCCGGCGACGGCGAGAAGGGCAGCGAGGATGGCGAGGGCGAGGGCCATTGGGGCAGCTTGTGCCGATCCGGAGTGGGATGATTATCTGCGCAGAACGCCGGGCGGTTGGACAGGGCCGAGAATGGCGCGATGGATATATCGCATGGGCGGCGTCTCCGGTCGGACCCTGATCCGTCGCGATCCGGAACGCTGCTTGCGCTCCACCCCTGCTATTCCCGCCGCGACTGGCGCAGGATCACTTCCTTGATCCCGCCGGCCGCCTGACCCACGATCTCCGGCGCCACCTTGCGCCAGTCCCGATCCAGCGATCCCGCGGGTACCAGGTTCAGCTGGAACACCCGCCCGCCCTCGGTCCCCGCCGCGGTATCGACGATCCAGCGCAGCTCCACCCGTTGCTTGCCGCCGGGCACCGGGGTCAGCCGGACCTGTCCGCGCACCACGAAATCGGCGCCTTTCGGACTGTCCTGCACTGTCTCCCCGGCGGTTTTCAGCGCCGTCCGCATGGCGTCGGTCAGGGTGGTATCGCCGTTGCCGGGCGCGCCGGTGACCGGGGCGACCCGCACGCGCGCGGCGCGGTTGTAGAGGCTGTTCGGATCGGCGCGCATCAGCCCGACCTCGACCCCGGTGAGCAGCCGGGCAAGCCGTGGCGCGGCGGCGGCGGCGGCGTCATCCAGCGTCTCGGG
>JAKAZN010000379.1 GCA_021815835.1 Pseudomonadota bacterium | reverse complement strand
GCATCCCGCCGCATCCCGCCGTAGCCCCTGGGGGGGGAACCCGCATGGACCTGTCGCAAGCCCGCAAGGGCCGTCTCGCAACCCGGATGGGCGGGCGTGTCCTCGCGGACGCGCTGCTCGCCCAGGGCATCGACCACGTCTTCGCCGTGCCCGGCGAGAGCTATCTGGACGTGCTCGACGGCCTCTATGACAACCGCCAGAAGCTGAAGCTGGTCACCTGCCGGTTCGAGGCCGGGGCCGTCCACATGGCGGAAGCCTACGGCAAGCTCACCGGGCGGCCCGCCGCGGCCTTCGTCACCCGCGGCCCCGGCGCCTGCCACGGCTCGATCGGCGTGCACGTGGCGATGCAGGATTCCACCCCGCTGCTGCTGTTCGTGGGCCAGATTCCGCTGGCCGATTCGGGGCGCGATTCGTTCCAGGAAGTCGATTACCGGCGGATGTTCTCCCCGCTCGCCAAATGGGCGACGCAGATCGACCAGGCGGCGCGCATCCCGGAAATCGTCGCCCACGCCGTCGATGTCGCGCTCTCCGGCCGCCCCGGCCCGGTGGTGATCGCCCTGTCGGAGGAGATGCAGCGCGACCAGGTCTCCGTCCGCGACGTCCCGCGCGCCCCGGTCTCGGCACCGATGCCGGACCCGGCGGCGATCGCGCGGATGGCCGCGTTGCTGGCCCAGGCTCGCCGGCCGCTGGCGGTGCTCGGCGGATCGGGCTGGACCGCCGCCGGTCGCGCCGCCTTCGCCGCCTTCGCCGCGACCTGGAACCTGCCGGTCGCGGTCGGCTTCCGCCGCCAGGCGCTGTTCGACGGCACGCGGGAGAATTTCGTGGGCGATCTCGGCGTCGGCGCCGATCCGGCGCTGGTGGCGAAAGCGCGGGAGGCGGACCTGATCCTGGCGATCGGCTCGCGCCTCGGCGACGCCGTGAGCCAGGGCTACACCTTGTTCGAACCGCCCGGGGACGTGCCGATCGTGCAGGTGCATCCCGACCAGGCGGAGATCGGGCGGGTGTATCGCCCGGTGCTCGGGATTGCGTCGGACCTGAACGCCTTCGCCGCCGCCGCCGCCGACCTGCCCAGCCATGGCCTCTGGGACGACTGGACCGCCGAACTGCGCCGCTTGCGTGAGGCGGGCCGCGTGGTGCCCACCTACACCGGCAAGCTCAATCTGGGCGCGGTGATGCGCGAACTGGAGGTGCTGCTGACCCCGGATGCGATCGTCACGACGGATGCCGGCAATTTCGCCACCTGGGCGCCGCGCTTCATCAATTTCTCCGAGCACCAGCGCTATATCGGCCCCACCAACGGCGCGATGGGCTACGCCGTGCCGGCCGCGGTCGGCGCCAAGATCGCGTTCCCCGACCGCATGGTGGTCGCGACCGTCGGCGATGGCGGGTTCCTGATGACCGGCCAGGAGATCGCCACCGCCTTCCATCACGGCGTCGCACCGATCGTGCTGGTCTTCAACAACCAGATGTACGGCACGATCCGGATGCACCAGGAGCGCACCTATCCGGCCCGCGTCTCCGGCACCGCGCTGACCAACCCCGATTTCGCCAAGTTCATCGAGGCGTTCGGCGGCCATGGCGAACTGGTCACGCGCACCGAGGAATTCGCCCCCGCCTTCGCCCGCGCGGTGGCCTCCGGCCGGCCGGCGGTGATCGAGCTTGCCACCGACCCCGAGCAGATCACGACGCGCGCGACCATCGCCGATCTGCGCGCCGGCCGGGCCGCGCCGAAACACGCCGCGAAACCGAAGCGCGCGCCGGCGGTGCCGCGCGCGCCGGCCGGGACGCGCGGCAAGCGGACCTGAGCGGCGCGGCCGGAGATGGAGTTCCGGCTGAGCCACAGCTTCCGGCTCGATCCGCCGGCCAGCCGGCCTGCGGGGCGCGATCCGGCGCTGGCGGCGGCCGAAGCGCATCGCGCCGCCGGGCGGCCCGACGCGGCGCTGGCCACCTTGGCCGCGCTGCTGATCCGCGCGCCGGATTCACTCCCCGCGCTGCATCTGCAAGGCGTGCTGCTGACCGAAACCGGCGCGGCGGAGCCGGCGCTGGCGCCGCTGCGCCGGGCCGCCGCGCTGGCGCCCGAGGATGGGCGCGTCCACTACCATCTCGGCAACGCGCTGCTGGCGCTCGACCGATTGGCGGACGCGGCGGCGGCGTACCGCGCGGCGATCGCGGCGGACCCGGGCTTGGCCGACGCGCACAACAACCTCGGCAACGTGCTGCGCAAGCAGGGGCGGGAGGTGGCGGCGCTGGATGCCTATCGCGCGGCGCTGACCCATCGGCCCGGCTTCGCGCCGGCGCTGTACAACATGGGCCTGGCGCTGGGCCAGTTGGGCGAGCACGCGGCGGCGATCGATTGCTACCGCGCCGTGCTGGCCCGTCCGCCCGGCCCCGGGGAGGCGGAGAAATACCGGCTGGTCCGCGAATCCCTCGCCGCTTCGCTGGTGGAGTGCAACGACCATGCGGGCGCGGTCGAGGCCTGTCGCGCCTGGCTGGCGATGGCGCCCGGCGCGGCGCTCGCGGAATGGAATCTCGGCTTGTCGCTGCTGATGCAGGGCGACTTCGCGGAAGGCTGGCGTCTGTATGAGCGGCGGTGGGAGATCGAGGGGTTCCGCGACGAATCCGAACGCGACCAGCCCTTGCCCGTCGCGCCCACCCTGGCGGCGCTGACCGGCCAGCGCGTGCTGATCCGGCGCGAACAGGGACGCGGCGATCTGATCCAGTTCGCCCGCTACGCGAAGTTGCTTTCCCGCCACGCGGCCTGCGTCACGCTCACCGCCTATCCGGAACTGGTCGCGCTGCTGGGGCGCATGCCGGGCGTCGCGGTGATCGACGAGGCGGCGGCGGAACCGGCGCACGATGTCGCGGTCTCGTTGATGAGCCTGCCGCTGGTGCTGGGCACGACGCTTGCCACCGTGCCGGCCTCGGTGCCGTACCTGACGCCCGATCCCGCGCTGGTGGCGGCCTGGCGGGCGCGGCTGGGCGCGGTGCCGGGGGTGCGGCAGGTCGGTCTGTGCTGGTGGGGATCGGACCATTCCCGGCGCAGCTCGATCCCGGTGGAGGAACTGGCCAGGCTGCTCGATCTGCCGGGGTTCCGGTTCCATGCCTTGCAGCCGGAGATTCCCGCCGCGCAGCGTGGCTTCGTGGCGTCGCGGCCGGAGCTGGTGACGCATGAAGGGGAACTGGTCGATTTCGACGCGACGGCGGCGCTGATCGCGGCGCTGGATCTGGTGGTGACGATCGATACCTCGGTCGCGCATCTGGCCGGCGCGCTGGGGCGGCCGGTGTTGATCCTGTTGCGCTACAGTCCCGACTGGCGATGGTTGCGCGAACGGACCGACAGCCCGTGGTACCCGACCGCGCGGCTGTTCCGCCAGGGGCCGGAACGGGACTGGGCGGGACCGATCCGCGACGTGCGCGCGGCGCTGGCGGCGGGCGCTACTGGTCTGCCGACCCTCGGTGGATGAAAGCGCGTGCGCCAGGGTGCGAGATCCAGGGGCGGGTGGGTTTTTTTTTCTTC
>JAKAZN010000378.1 GCA_021815835.1 Pseudomonadota bacterium | reverse complement strand
GGTTCGGCAGAGGTGAGCCGCCGGTGCCGGTTCCGGTGGGATCGCCGCCCTGCGCCATGAACCCCTCGATCACGCGGTGGAACGGGGTGTTGTCGTAGAACCCATCATTCGACAGGGTGATGATCCGCGTCACCGCCAGCGGTGCGATATCGGGAAAGCATTGGATCACGACTCGCCCGTATTTCAGATCCATGTAGATCGTGTTGTTCGGGTCCAGCGCGGGTTCGGCGGCTTCGGTCATGGCGGGTCCAAGGGTCAGGGTGGCGATCGCGGCGGCGATCAGGGAACGGCGATTCATGGAGTGGGTTCCAGCGGCATCAGGAGCGGCCGAGCTTGGCCAGCGTGCGGGCCAGAGTGAGCGGCGGCACGAAGGTGGAGATATCTCCTCCCAGTATCGCCACTTCCTTGACCAGGCGGGAGGCGATGAACTGGTGCCGTTCCGAGGCCATCAGGAACACCGTCTCGACCCCCGGATCCATACGGTAGTTCATCCCGGCCATCTGGAACTCGTAGTCGAAATCAGACACTGCGCGCAATCCGCGCACGATCATCGCCGCGCCTACCGAGCGGGCGAACTGCACCAGCAGGCCCTCCATCGGCAGCACCTCGATCGCGGTGCCGTTGCTGGCGGCGATGGCGGCAATCTCGGCCTCGACCATCTCCACCCGTTCCGCGAGGGAAAACATCGGCCCCTTGCCGGTGTTGATCGCGACTCCGACGACCAGCTTGTCCAGCAGGCGCGCGGCGCGGCCGATTACGTCCAGATGCCCGTTGGTGACGGGATCGAAGGTGCCGGGATACAGCCCGATCCGCAGACGTTTCGTGTCAGGCATCGCTCGGTGGCTCCGGCGGTGGGTCTTCGCCCGTTTCGGGTTCGTCCTGTTCCAGGACCGGGAACACGCTGGTGACCCGCTCGCCGCTGTCCAGGCGGAACAAGGTCACGCCCATCGCCTGGCGGCCGGTGATGCGCACCTGATCGGCGGGCAGGCGGATCAGCCGGCCGGCGTCGGTCACCAGCATCACGTCATCGCCCGGACGCACCGGGAAGGTAGCGGCGACGCCGCCGCCATTCTTCTTCCCCAGGCCGATATTGGCGATCCCCTGGCCGCCGCGGCCGGCGACGCGGTACTCGTAGGCTGAGCTGCGCTTGCCGAAGCCGCCGGTGGTGACGCTCAGCAGCATCTCCTCCTGCGCTTCCAGCGCGGCCAGGCGTTCTTCTTCCAGCGTGACCTCGGCCACCGGCTCTTCATCGCCGGCGATGGGTTCGGCCGCGTCCTCCTCCCCGGCGGCGCGGCGGCGGGCGGCGGCGGCGCGCAGATAGGCGGCGCGTTCCTCCACGCTGGCGTCCACATGGCGCAGCACCGCCAGGCTGACCACTTCGTCGCCCGCGGCAAGCCGGATGCCGCGCACCCCGGAACTGTCGCGCCCGGCGAACACGCGCAGGCTGTCGTCGGTGATCTGGCAGCGGATGCAGCGGCCGTTGCGCGCGGCCAGGAACACGTCGTCACCCTCGCGGCAGGTGGCGACGCCGATCAGTCGGTCGCCGTCATCCAGTTTCATCGCGATCAGGCCGGAAGCGCGGACATTGCGGAAATCCGACAGCCGGTTGCGCCGTACGTTCCCCGACGCGGTGGCAAACACCAGATGCAGGCTGTCCCACAGCGATTCGTCCTGCGGCAGCGGCAGAACCGTGGTGATGGTGTCCGCCCCAAGTTCGGGCAGCAGGTTCACCAACGCGCGGCCCTTCGCGGCCGGTGCTGCTTCGGGCAGGCGCCAGACTTTCTCGCGGAACGCCTTGCCGCCGGAGGAGAAGAACAACACCCATTGATGCGTATGCGCGTTGAAGCTGCGGGTGACGATATCGTCCCCGCGCGTGCCCGCCCCGGTCCGCCCGCGTCCGCCCCGGTTCTGCGCGCGATAGGTTTCCAATGGCGTGCGCTTGATAAAACCGTCGCGGGTGATGGTGACGACCATCTGGCCCGGCTCGATCAGGCTCTCGTCGTCCTGATCCGCCTCGGCCTCCTCGATCGAGGTCAGGCGCGGGGTCGCCAGCAGCGCGCGCGCGGCGGCCAGTTCGTCCTTCATCACTTCCAGCCGGCGGATATGCGAGCCCAGGATATCCAGCAGGTCACGGATCCGCTCGGCGACCTCGGTCAGTTCCTTCTCGATCTTCTCGCGTTCCAGTCCCGTAAGGCGTTGCAGGCGCAGTTCCAGGATACCCTCGGCCTGCGCCTCGGTCAGCCGCACCGTGCCGTCGGGCGCGATCACGTTGCCGGGCGCGTCGATCAGCGCCAGCAGCACGTCCACATCCGCCGCCGGCCAGTCCCGGCCCATCAGGGCGACGCGCGCGGCGCGCGGATCGGCGCTGGCGCGGATCAGGCGGATCACCTCGTCGATATTGGCGACCGCGATCGAGAATCCCAACAGCAGATGGGCACGGTCGCGCGCCTTATCCAGTTCGTGGCGGGCGCGGCGCAGGATCACGTCCTCGCGGAACGTGACGAAACACGCCAGCGCGTCCTTCAATCCCATCAACCGCGGCTGGCCGTGATCCAGCGCCAGCATGTTCACGCCGAAGCCGATCTGCAGCTGGGTGAAGCGATAGAGCTGGTTCAGCACGACCTCACCGGTGGCGTCGCGCTTGAGCTCGATCACCAGACGCATCCCGGAGCGGTCGGATTCGTCGCGGATTTCCGAGATACCTTCGATCTGCTTGGCGCGGACCAGCTCGGCCATGCGTTCCTGGAGCGTGACCTTGTTCACCTGATACGGGATCTCGGTCACCACGATCGCGAAGCGATCGCGGCGAATTTCCTCGATCGCCGCACGGGCACGGATCACCAGAGAGCCACGCCCGGTTTCGAACGCGGATCGGATGCCGCCACGGCCCAGCAGGATGCCGCCGGTGGGAAAATCCGGCCCCGGAATGATCCGCATCAGCGCATCGAGCGCGATGTCGGGATCGGCGATCAGCGCCAAGGTGGCGTCGATCACTTCCGCCGGGTTGTGGGTGGGGATATTGGTCGCCATCCCGACCGCGATGCCGCCGGCGCCGTTGACCAGAAGGTTGGGAAAGCGCGCCGGCAGAAGCTTGGGTTCTTCGGCGGATTCGTCGTAGTTCGGCTGGAAATCGACCGTCTCTTGGTCAATATCGTCCAGCAGCTGCATCGACGCCTTCGCCAGCCGCACTTCGGTGTAGCGCATCGCCGCCGGCGGATCGCCGTCCACGGAACCGAAATTGCCCTGGCCGTCGATCAGCGGCACCCGCATCGAGAACGACTGCGCCATCCGCACCAGCGCATCGTAGATCGATTGATCGCCATGCGGGTGGAACTTGCCCATCACCTCACCCACCACGCGGGCGGATTTGCGGTACGGCTTGTCGGGCGTGTAGCCGGCCTCGTTCATCGCGAACAGGATGCGTCGATGCACCGGCTTCAGCCCGTCGCGGGCATCGGGCAGGGCGCGCGAGACGATCACGCTCATGGCGTAATCGAGGTAGGAGCGGCGCATCTCCTCCTCGATCG
>JAKAZN010000377.1 GCA_021815835.1 Pseudomonadota bacterium | reverse complement strand
CGTTTCCTGCTGCCCCAGGCGACCAAGGAAGCGATCCTGCCGATCGCCTGGCTCCGCCCGCATTTCGCCGACGCGGAGGGCCGGCTGCGCATGAGCATCCACGCCTTCGTGATCGAAACCCCCACCAGGCGCATCGTCGTCGATACCTGCCTCGGCAACGACAAGCAGGGCCGGCGTATTCCCGGCTGGAACGACCTGCATCTGCCCTTCCTCGAAGACCTCGCCGCCGCCGGCTATCCGCGCGACAGCATCGACACCGTCCTCTGCACCCATCTCCATGTCGATCACGTCGGCTGGAACACGATGAAGGACGGCGATCGCTGGATCCCCACCTTCCCCAACGCCCGCTACCTGATGGGACGCAGGGAGCACGCGCACTGGACCGGCCCGCATGACCGCGACGACATCAGAACGGTCTTCGCCGATTCGGTGCAGCCCGTCTTCGATGCCGGCCTGGTCGATCTGGTCGAGACCGACCACCGGATCAGCGACGAGATCAGCCTGATCCCCAGCTTCGGCCACACCCCCGGCCATGTCAGCGTGCGCATCGTCTCGCAAGGCGAGGAAGCGCTGATCACCGGCGATTTCCTGCACCATCCCTGCCAGATCGCGCATCCCGAATGGTCCTCCACCGCCGATTGGGACCCCACGCAGGCCGAGGCCACGCGGCAGCGCATGTACGCCGCCCTCGCCGACCGCCCGGTTCTGATCCTGGGCACGCATTTCGCCGGCGCGACGGCGGGGCATCTGGTGCGCGACGGCAACGCGTACCGCCTGGCGGTCTGACGCGCCGGAGCGGCCGGCCGGCCGGTTGACGCCCCGCCCGCCCCGCCGCCATCCTCCCCCGCGACGACACCGGAGGCGACGATGGCGGACCCGATGACCCCGCGCGAGCGCGTGCCCTTCTCCGCGATCGTCGATCGCCCGCCCCTGCATCTGCCGGGCGGCGCCCGCCTGGTCGTGTGGAGCATTGTCAACCTGGAGGTCTGGGACATTGCCCGCCCCATGGCCCGCCAGGTGCTGCCGCCGCCCACCGGCGCCACGTTGCTCCCCGACGTGCCGCACTGGTCCTGGCACGAATACGGCATGCGCGTCGGCGTGTGGCGCTTCTTCGATCTGTTCGCTCGCCACGCCATCACCCCCACGCTCTCGGTCAATGCGCGGGTGGTGGAGGACTACCCCCGGGTCGCGGCGGAAGCCCGTGCCCGCGACTGGGAGCCGATGGGCCACGCCTGGGACCAGGGCCCGATCCACAAGATCGAGGACCAGCCGGCGATGATCGCCCGCTCGCTCGATACGCTGGGCCAATATTGGGGCCGCCGCCCGGTGGGTTGGCTCGGGCCGGGCCTGACGCAGACCCTGGAAACCCCCGACCTGCTCGCCGCCGCGGGGGTTCGCTACATCGGCGACTGGGTCTATGACGACGAACCCACCGTCATCCGCACCGCGCACGGCCCGCTGGCCACCCTGCCCTACACGGTGGAACTGAACGACATCACGATGATGATCGTGCAGCACCACGAAGGTCGCTACCTGTTCGACCGCGCCCGCGCGCAATTCGACCGCCTCTATGCCGAAGGCGCCGGGCGGGCGAAAATCATGGCGCTGGCGATCCATCCCTATATCTCCGGCCAGCCGCATCGCATCGCGCAACTGGAGGCGATCTACGACTACATCGCCGGCTTCCCGGGCGTGCTGTTCTGGACCGGGGAACAGATCCTCGACTGGTTCGCCGCCACCGAGGCGGGGGCGGCGCTGCGGCGCTGACCACACCGACCCTGGCAGGGTTCTTGCGTGCCGACGGGCCACCGCCACAGGAAGGCCCCGCCCATGACCCGCGCCGAACTCACCGAACGCATCCTCGACATCAAGCGCGACCAGGGCTGGAGCTGGGCGCATATCCAGACCGCGATCGGCGGGATCTCGCCGATCCTCGTCACCGCGGCGCTGCTGGGCCAGATGCGCCTGCCATCCGTCCAGGCACGCCGCGCCGCCGACCTGTTCGGCCTCGGTCCAAGCGAGGAGCGCATGCTGACCGAGCCGCCCTATCGCGGATCGCTGCCGTCCCTGCCGCCGTCCGATCCGCTGATCTACCGGTTCTTCGAACTGGTCATGGTCTATGGCACCACCTGGAAGGAACTGATCCAGGAGGAATTCGGCGACGGGATCATGTCGGCGATCGATTTCGACATGACCCTGGAACGCCAGGCGGACAACAAGGGAGACCGCGTGAAGCTGACCATGTCCGGCAAGTTCCTGCCCTACAAATACTATGGCGCCGAGGACGGCGTGCCGGAGAACGGCCTGCCGGAGCGTTGACGGGGCGCCGCGTCCCTACGCCGCCTCCGCCAGCACCAGGCGCCGGCGCGGCGCGGGACGCAGCGGCATCGCCGCATAGACGTCCTTCACCGCCTCGGTGATCGTCACCCCCGCCAGCCCCGGCGCCAGCCGCCGCCCCGAGCGTTCCAGCAGCATCGCCCCGCGCAGCACGATCCGCCTGCGCGAGGGCGGCAGATGGAGCGCGGTATCCCGCCGCTCCACCCGGAACAGGGCGCCCGAAAGCAACCGCCCAAGCTGGCCCGTGGAATAGGGCTGGCCATGGCCGAACGGGGTCGATTCCAGATAGGCCCAGGGGCCGCGCCGGTTGGGCGCGACGATCAGCAGCCGCCCGTCATCCTTCAGCACCCGCCAGATCTCGCGCAGCAAACGGCGCGCGCTCTCCGCCGTCTCCAGCCCGTGCACCAGGAGCACGCGGTCGAACGACAGATCGGGCAGCGGCAGCGCGTCTTCCTCGGCGGTGCAGGTGAGGTTGGGGGCGCCGGCGGGCCAGCGCGCCGCCCCGGTCTGGGCGGGGATCACCGCGACGCAACGCGCCGCCTGCTCGCGCCAGAGGCGGAGATAGGGCAGCGGGTAGCCGATCCCGAGCACGCTCTGGCCGGTGAGGTCGGGCCAGAACTCGGCCATCCGCTCGCGCAGCAGCCGCGCCGCGACCGCGCCGCGGGCGGTGGCGTAGAACTGCGCCTGGCCGTGGACATCCGCCATGGGGGGAGACTACCGCGTTCCCCGGCCCGACAGAAGCCGCGGCTCAGGTGTTCATCGCGTCGAAGAAATCGTTGTTGGTCTTGCTGTATTTCAGCTTGTCCAGCAGGAACTCCATCGCATCCACCGTTCCCATCGGGTTCAGGATGCGCCGCAGCACCCACATCTTGGACAGGGTGCCCTTCTCGACCAGCAATTCCTCCTTGCGCGTGCCCGACTTGGTGATGTCGATCGCGGGGAAGCTGCGCTTGTCGGACAGCTTGCGGTCCAGGATGATTTCCGAATTGCCCGTGCCCTTGAACTCCTCGAAGATCACCTCGTCCATGCGGCTGCCGGTATCGATCAGCGCGGTGGCGATGATGGTCAGCGACCCGCCTTCCTCGATATTGCGCGCCGCGCCGAAGAACCGCTTCGGGCGTTGCAGCGCGTTCGCGTCCACGCCGCCGGTCAGCACCTTGCCCGACGACGGCTGCACCGTGTTGTAGATCG
>JAKAZN010000376.1 GCA_021815835.1 Pseudomonadota bacterium | reverse complement strand
CGCCAGCGTGCCCGAGCGCAGCCGCGCCACGTCCAGCCCCGCCAGCCGCGCCACCCGCCGCCCGCGTCCCACGAACAGCAGCTTCAGCCCCAGCGGCGTGTAATCCAGCACGTACCACAGCAGCACCGTCAGCCCGAGCGCATAGACGAACCCGAACGACACCCCGAACAGCCGCGGCACGATCACCCAGTTCACCAGGGTCTGCGAGATGCCCGCCACCATCTCCGAATTGCTGATCCACAGCACCACGCCGCTCACCAGGGTGCCGGTCCCGAGGGTCACGATGATCGATTCGATCCCGACCCAGACCACCAGCACCCCGTTGACGATCCCGACCACGAGCCCCGCCGCCAGCCCGGCCAGGATCGCGATCCCCACCGGCACGCCGAGCTGCGCGTTCAGGATCGCGACCACCATCGCCGAAAGCGTCAGCACCGGCGCGGCCGACAGATCGTATTCGCCGGCCGTGAGGCTGACCACCAGCGCGTAGGTCAGCACCACCAGCACTGCCTGGGAGCTGAACATGGAGGTGAAATTGGCCGCGCGCAGGAACGTGTCCGGTTCCAGCGCGCCGAACAGCGCGATGGTGGCGATCCAGGCGAGCAGCAGCGCCTGGCGCTCGAACAGAAGGCGGACCAGCTTCCCTCCGCGCGGCTCCGCGGTTGCGGCTTCAGGCCGCGACGGTTCCGAAGCATTCATGCGCCATCCGCTCCTCGGTGACATCCGCGCCCGCCAGTTCGGCGGCGACCCGGCCGTGACGAAAAATCAGCACGCGCCGGCACAGCAGGGCCAGTTGCTCGTGATCGCCGCTCAGGACGAGCACCGCCGCGCCGGCCGCCGCCCAGTCGCGGATGGCCGCAAAAATCTGCTCCCGCGCGCCGACATCGACGCCCTGGGTGGGTTCCTCCATCACCAGGAGACGCGGGGCCAATTGCAACCATTTGGCCATCAGCGCCTTCTGCTGGTTGCCGCCGCTGAGCTTGTCGAGCGGCATGGTCGGGTCCGGCGGGCGCACGTCGTAGCGCCGGCAGAGCGCGGCGGCGTGGCGGATCAGCGCGCCCGGCGTCAGGCGGAACCCGCGCACCAGGCGGGAGAGCACCGGCAGGCCGATATTCTCCGCCACCGACAATTCGCCGATGCAGCCGGCGCGCAGCCGCTCGGCCGGCACATAGGCAAGCCCCGCCGCGATCGCCCGGCGCGGCGTGAAATTCGCCAGATCGTGGGTTTCCGTATCGATCCGCAAGCTGCCCGCCCGCGCCGCGATCGCGCCGCTCAGCAGCGCGCCGAGCTCGGCGAAGCCCGATCCGATCAGGCCCGTGAGGCCCAGAATCTCGCCCGGCCCCACGTCGAGCCCGACGCCGCGCACCCCCGGGCCGACGACGCCATCGACCGAAACCAACGCCGCCGCTTCCGTCCTCGCCGGCGCGCGGGGGCCGCGCAGGATCGGCCGGCCGACGATCATCTCGACCAGGCGCGCCTTGCCGAGTTCCGCGGTCGCGCCGCTGCCTGCCACCTGCCCGTCGCGCAGCACGGTGACGCGATCGGTGATCGCCAGCACCTCGTCCAGATCGTGCGAGACGAACAGCACGCCGAATCCCGCGTCGCGCACCCGGCGGATCACCGCGAACAGGCGTTCCACGCCGGCATCGCCGATCCCGGCAGTGGGCTCGTCCAGCACCAGCAGCCCGCCGTGCACCCGGCCTGCTTCGCCCAGGCGGCGCACCTCATCGACCGCGCGCACGATCGCCAGCAGCGGGCGCTGCCAGGGGCGCAACCTTTCCACGCGCGTGGCGGGATCGGCGTCGATCCCGAATTCCGCCAGCAGCGCGCCGACCGCCCGCGCCTCCGCCCGCCAATCGACCCACCCGAGCGCGCCGCGCCCGGCCAGCGTGCCGATCCGCAGATTCTCGGCCACCGTCAGCGCCGGCAGCAGCGCCGGGTCCTGATGCACAAAGGCCATGCCGAGCTCTCGGAACTGCCCGGGGCGCAACGGCAGGTGGACCGGGATGCCGCGGATCTCAAGCGTGCCACCCGGTTCCGGCGCGTGATAGCCGGCCAGGATGCGGATCAGGGTGGATTTGCCCGAGCCGTTATGGCCGAGCAGCCCGTGCACCTCTCCGGAAGCGACATCGAGTGCCACGTCGCGCAGGGCCACGGTGCCGCCGAAATGCTTGCTCAGATGCGCGAGCCGCAGGACCGGGGTGGCGGTGTCGTTCATCGCGACCCCGGCCCAAGCGGCGCGCGGATCAGTGCAGGCCCCAGAGCTTCTTGTAGCCGGCGGCGGCCGAGGCGCCGTAGCCCACGCCGAATTTCGCCGGCACCCCGGCGGCCGAGATGTTCGCCTTGGTGAAGGCCCGCAGCCCGGAAATGTCGTCCGCGACCAGCGGCTTGTGCAGCAGCACGCGCATGTCCTGGTCGATGATGGCCCCGGCCAGCCAACGCGTGTCCTCGCCGATATCGAAGGTCACGACATTGCCGGTGCGGATCATGTCGAGCACCGCGGGCGTGGCGTTGAAGGAGGCGATCTTGACCCGCGCGCCGGCGCCGGTGGCGGTGATCGGCGGCATCACGAACTGCACCATCCCGTCATAGATCGGAATGATGTAGTTCAGCTTCCGATCGGCCAGGATCGCGCTCTGCACCTGCGGGCCGATCTTGGTGGCCCAGTCGGGCGGATTGACCCCGATCACGCGCAGCTTGCAGCTCGGGCAATAGGCGGCGAACTGCTGCTTGATGGCCGTCACGATGAAGGGCGCGTTGGCGGTGCCGGGAGAGGTGATGACCAGCACGTCCGCCGCGCCATTGGTCTGGCGGATCACCCAGTCGGCTTCCAGTTTCGCCGCCGGAACATAGGCGCCATAGACGATGGCGGAGAGACCGGCCAGCGGCTTCTGGCCCTCTGCGTAGGTATGGGCCGCGACCACCGGCGTGCCGGCGGCGAGCGTCTGGCGCACCTGCGGGGCGACCGTCGCGGGATCGAGGCCGCAGAACACGTTCACCAGCCCCGCCTTATGCTCGGCGGCGGCGGTGAAGCCCTGCGCCCATTGCGCGAGCTGGGCGTTGTTCTGCCACACCTCGTAGCGCATGCCGAGCTCGCGGGCGAATTTGCCCATCTGCGTATCGACCACGGAACAGAACGGGATGGCGGTGGAGACGGGGATCGTGAAGATCAGCTTGCCCTTGAGCGCCGCCGGGTCGATCGGGGCACCGGCGCCGGTGAAGGTTGGCGGCGCCATCACCGAGTTCAGCGCGCGATCGAGCGTGGCGGCGGTGGAAGCGGAGAGGCCGGCGGCGCGGGCGGGCGCACCGCCGCCGAGGGCCGCGAGCGACAATGCTCCGAACAGGCCGGCGCGCAGCAGGACGCGAAAGCGCATGAACCGTCTCCTTGCAAGAAATGGCGGAAGTCTCCCGTGGGGGATGCTATGGCAGACCGTGAAGCCCGGCAAGCGCGGCGGCTCAGACCGAGGCATGCGCCACGCCGGGGCGCACGGTGAGCGCCTCGGCCGCCGCATCCCTGAACGCTACGCCC
>JAKAZN010000375.1 GCA_021815835.1 Pseudomonadota bacterium | reverse complement strand
TCCTTCGCCTCGGTTTCCCGGTATTCGTGATCGACAACGCCGAACGTGGCCGCGCCGGCTTCTGCGCGCTGCCGGGGGTGTGGGACGGCGAACCGATGGCCCGCAACGCCGAATGGGCGTGGGAGCTGTTCCGGTTTGGCCCCAAATCCGGCTACCCCGACCGCCCGTTCCCCGGGCAGCGTTTCCCGATCGCCCAACTGGCTGCATTCGCCCGCGGCTTCGTCCCCCGCTGGACCACGACCAACGACATCCAGGTCGCTGCCCTGGTCGCGACGATCCGCCGCATCGGCCCGTGCGATCTGATCTGTCACAGCCATGGCGGGGAACTCGCGCTGCGTGCCGCCGCGTCCTGTCCGGACCAGGTGCGCGCCGTGGTTGCGCTGGAACCTTCGGGTTACACCGTCTCGCTCGATCCGGACCGGCAACGGGTGCTGCTGGTGCTGGGCGATTTCCTGGATTGCGACCGCTACGCCGCCGCCCGCACCCAGGCGATGCGCGGGTTCGCCGCCGCGTTGGCAGATCGCGCCGTAACCAACGAGATATGGGAGATGGCGGCACGCGGCGCGCCCGGTCATTCCCACATGCTGATGATGGATCATGGCGCCGAGGCGCTGGCCGACGCCATCGCCGCCTGGTTGCGCGCGCCCTGACCGGCTTGCCTGCCGCCGGTCGCCGCGTCAGTGTCTGCACAAGGAAACCAGATGAGGAGACGCGCCATGCCCGCGCTACGCGCCCGCCTGACCCATATGGGGCTTTATGTCCGCGATCTGGAGGTAATGACCCGGTTCTACGCCGAGGTTCTGGGGCTCGTCGTCGCCGATCGTGGCCCCGGCCGCGCGCCGGGCACCGAGATGGCGTTCATGACCGCCGATCCCGAATGTCACCATCAGGTGGTGATGATCTCCGGCCGGCCGGATATCGATGGCTACAACCCGATCAACCAGATCTCGTTCACGGTGGGCTCGCTGTCGGAACTGCGCCAGGTGCGCGACCGGGCGCTGGCGCGCGGCGCGACCGCGCTGCGCCAGACCAGCCACGGCAACGCCTGGTCGATCTATTTCCGCGACCCGGAGGGCAATACGCTGGAGGCCTATCTGGACACGCCGTTCCACGTGCCGCAGCCGCGCGGGGACGCGCTCGATCTCGATCAGCCGGACGCGG
The DNA here is from genome assembly GCA_021815835.1 of Pseudomonadota bacterium. GTDB lineage: Bacteria > Pseudomonadota > Alphaproteobacteria > Acetobacterales > Acetobacteraceae > JAJZVS01. The sequence continues at coordinate 2,386 of JAKAZN010000375.1, read as the reverse complement.
CGATCCTGGCCGCGACCGAGGCCGCCTGCCGCGCCGATCCCGGATTCCGACCGCGCGCGGCGTATGTGCGCGCGGTGGCGGAGAAGCTCGGCGCGTAGCCTGGGTTTATGGCCCCGCGGCCCGGTTCGGCTGCGGGGCGAGCCGGCGATACAGCAGCGCCGAGACCGCCCAGCAGGTCGCGAACATGGCGATCACGGTCAGGCCGAACGCCGACATATTGTCGTTCAGCCCGGCCACCGCGCCCCATAGCGGCCCGTCCAGATGCCAGGCTCCGCCGATCAGCCCCAAGGTCTCGATCAGGCCCACGAACACCGCGACCAGAACCGAGGCCACGGTCATGGTCAGATTGTACCAAAGCTTGCGCAGCGGATCGGCGAACGCCCAGCCATACGCGCCCACCATCAGCGCGCTGTCGGCGGAATCAAGCAGGGTCATGCCGGCGGTGAACAGGGCGGGAAACACCATGGTCTGCCAGGGCGTCATCCCGCCCATCGCCGCGCCGGCCGCGATTGCGAGCAGCCCGATTTCGGTCGCGGTATCGAATCCCAGGCCGAACAGCACGCCGATAGGATACATCCGCCACGGTGCGTCGATCGCGGCCAGCAGGGGGCGCAGCAGGCGTGCCAGCGGCCCGCCGGCCAGCACCGTGTCCAGCGCCGCGGCGGGTTCGCCGGCGCGCGCCCGGCGCAGGGTGCGCCAGATGTCGCGCAGCAGCCACAGATTCATCGCCGCGATCGCGAGCAGGAACAGCCCGGAGACGGCGGTGCCGAGCACAGCGCCGGCGCGCGCCAGGGCAGGCAGAGTGCCCTTTGTTGCTGCCGCCCCCACCGCCAGCGCGCCTGCCGCGGCGATGACGATGCTGGAATGACCCAGCGAGAACCATAGCCCGGTGCCGGCCGGACCCAGTCCCCCCGACCGGCCGGACCGCGGCAGCCGGCGCACCACGTTGTCGATGGCGGCGATATGATCGGCGTCCAGCGCGTGGCGCAGCCCGAACACCCAGGCGAGCAGCCCGGTGCCGAGCAGCGCGGGATGGTCGGCGAAGGCGGCGAAGGCCCAAATCCAGGCGAGGATGTTGGCCGCGATCAGCGCGGCGAACAGCACCCGGGTCCTCATCGCTCGCGGCGCACCGTGTATTCGCACACCCCGATCAGGGCGCCGCGCAGCGCCGTGTCGGGGAACGGCGCCAGGGCGGTGGCGGCGGCGGCGGCGTAGCCGGCGGCTCGGTCCAGGGTGGCAGCGATGGTGCCGTGGCGGGCCATCAAGGCGACCGCGGTGTCCAGATCGGCGTCGGTCTGCTCGGCCGCCGCGATCGTGCGTTCCCAGAACGCGCGCTCCTCGGCGTCGCCGGCGCGATGGGCCAGCAGGACCGGCAGCGTGATCTTGCCCTCGCGGAAATCGTCGCCGATGGTCTTGCCCAGCGCGGCCTGGTCGGCGGCGTAGTCCAGTGCGTCATCGACCAGTTGGAAGGCGATGCCGAGATCGAGGCCGAAGCCGGCCAGCGCCGCTTCCTCGGCGGCCGGGCGGTCGGCCACCACCGCGCCCACCTGGCAGGCGGCGGCGAACAGCGACGCGGTCTTGCCGCGGATCACGTCCAGATAGCGATCCTCGGTGGTGGCGAGATCGTTCTGGGTGGCAAGCTGCAACACCTCCCCTTCCGCGATCGTCGCCGCGGCCTGCGACAGGATCGCCAGCACTCGTAGCGAGCCATCCGCGACCATCAACTGGAACGCGCGGGCGAACAGGAAATCGCCGACCAGCACCGACGCCTTGTTGCCGAACACTGCGTTGGCCGACGCCAGCCCGCGCCGCAACCGGCTTTCATCGACCACGTCATCATGCAGCAAGGTGGCGGTATGGATGAACTCGACGCAGGCGGCGAGGTTGACATGGCGGTCCCCGCCGGCGGCGCCGGGGTAGCCGCAGAGCCGGGCGCAGGCCAGGGTCAGGAGCGGGCGCAGCCGTTTGCCCCCCGCCGCCACCAGATGCGCGGCGAGTTGCGGGATCAGCGCCACCGGGCTGTCCATCCGCGCGACGATGGTGCGGTTGCAGGCGTCCAGATCGGCGTGCACCAGGCCGAGCAGGGCGGCAAGCGCGTCCTCGTGCTGGCCGGGATGCGCGGGCGGGCCGGGTGAGGTGGCGATCACGCCCAAATCAGGCTCCCGGCTGGAGGCGGCGGAACGGAATGTCAGGATATTGGTGCGGTGCAAAACGGGTCAAGGCGCGACCGGGCAGCGGAGCTCAGGCGGCTTCCTCGGTCTCAAGCGCCGGCGGGGGCGGGACGGCCTTGCCCTCCCGTTCCAGCCGGTCGTTGGCGAGCGCGATCGCGGCGTTCAGGTCGGTCTGCGAACAGAGCCCCAGGATCACCGGATCGCGCGGCTTGATA
>JAKAZN010000374.1 GCA_021815835.1 Pseudomonadota bacterium | reverse complement strand
ACGTCGAAATGACGCTGACCGAGGGTGCGCCGCGCAGCCTCGCGGACCACGGCGAAGGCTTCGGGCAGCAGGTCGTCGAGGGTGGCGCCGGAATCCAGGCGTTCGCGAAACGCGACGGTCTTCCCCGCCAGCGCCATATCGTCGAGCGCGGCGATCGCCGGCTCCAGCGCGTTGATCTGCGGCACCCGGCGTTGATACGCCTTCAGCGCACGATCGTTGGCGGTGCCGAAGACGGCACGGGCGAGGGCAGCGAGCATGGGAACCTTCCGGGCGGGGCCTGCCTCAGATAGGGTCCGCCCCCGGTCGGGTCAACGCGCGGTCTTGTCGACGCGCCATCCGGTCAACGCGCCCCTGGGCCAACGCGCCGAAAGCGGATACCGGGCGGGGCACGCGGCCCCGCCCCGGTATCGGCGTCCGGATCAGGCCCGGACGAAGCCGCGGCCGGAATGCTCGGCGACGAAGTCCGGATCGGCGACCCGCGAGATGTCGGACCGGCTGATGCCGATATCGGCCAGTTCGCGGTCGTTCATCCCGCCAAGCTCGGTCATCGCGGTGCGGCGCGCGGCCCAGCGGCCGAGCCCGTCCCGGGCGGAAGCGACGGCGCGGGCCAGCAGGGCCAGGCGGCCCAGCTTGCGGGCCGGCTCGTAATCGGCGTCATCCCAGGTGCTGTGGTAGGAGAAGGATTGCGGCAGGTGGAAAGTGAGATCGTTCTTGTTCATCGGAATAGACATGGGAGGCTCCCATCTGTGTCCTCTGGTCTGGCGCTGCGTCGTCGTGGCGGGGCGCCCCAGAGGCCTTTCGCAATGCAACATATGCCTCCCGCGCCGCCCGATCAGTGCGAAGATGACCGCCCTGCCATGCGGCGACCGCATAATGCGGCAGCGCCATTGACCCATTGCCCTCGCCGAAGGAGCCTTTCCCGCCGATGACCGCCCCGATCCGCTCCCGCGCCGACCGGCTCGCCGCCCTGCGCGCCCGCCTCGCCGCCGCCGGCCTTGCCGGTTTCATCGTCCCCCGCGCCGATGAGCATCTCGGCGAATACGTGCCCGCCGCCGCCGAACGCCTCGCCTGGCTCACGGGCTTCACCGGCAGCGCCGGGATGGCGGCGGTGCTGGCCGATCGGGCCGCGGTGTTCACCGACGGGCGCTACGCGCTGCAACTGGAAGCGGAGACGGACGCGGCCCTGTGGGAGCGCGCGCATATCACCGAGGCGCCCCCGCCCGCCTGGCTGGCCCGCCACGCGCCGAAGGGCGAAGCGATCGGCTACGATCCCCGCCTGATCGGCGCCGACGGGCTGGCGCGCTTCACCGAGGCCGGGCTGGAGATGCGCCCCCTCGCCGCCAACCCGATCGACGCGCTCTGGGCCGACCGGCCGGCGCCGCCGGCGGCACCGGCGGTGGCGCATCCGCTGCGGTTTGCCGGGCGGGATTCGGCGGCGAAACGGGCGGAGATCGCCGCGCAACTGAGTGCGGCCGGGCAGGACGCGGCAGTGATCACCGATCCCGCCTCGATCGCCTGGCTGCTCAATCTGCGCGGGGCGGACGTGCCGTTCGTGCCGGTGGCGCTGGGATTCGCGCTGATCGACGCGGCGGGGCGGGTGCGGCTGTATATGGATCCGGCGAAGCTTTCGGCCGAGACGCGCGCCTTCCTCGGCAACGAAGTCGCGACCGAACCTCCATCCGCGCTGGAAGGGGGGTTGCGCGGCATGCGCGGGCTGCGGGTGCGGGTCGATCCCCAGGGCAGCCCGGTCTGGTTCGCGGCGATCCTGCGGGAGGCGGGGGCGATGGTCGTCGCCGGCCCCGATCCCTGCCTGTTGCCCAAGGCGCTGAAGAACGAGACCGAGCAGGCGGGCGCGCGCGCGGCCCATGGGCGCGACGCCGCGGCACTCTGCCGCTTCCTGCATTGGTTGAGCGTTGCCGGACCTTCGGGGACGGAGACGGAGGCGTCCGCCGCGGCGCGCCTGCTGTCCTTCCGCGCCGCGCTGGCCGATTTTCGCGGCGAGAGCTTCCCCGCGATCTCGGGCGCCGGGGAGCACGGCGCGGTGATCCATTACCGGGTCACCCCGGAGACCGACCGGCGGATCGGCGCCAACGAGGCCTATCTCATTGATTCCGGAGCGCAATTCCCGGACGGCACCACCGACGTGACCCGCACCGTCTGGACCGGCCCCGGCCCGGCGCCGGCGCGCTTGCGCGATCACGCGACGCGCGTGCTGAAGGGTCATATCGCCGTCGCCACGCTGGTCTTTCCCGCCGGCACCGGCGGCGCGCTGCTGGACAGCTTCGCGCGCCGGGCGCTGTGGCAGGCGGGGCTCGATTACGATCATGGAACGGGGCATGGGGTGGGCAGCTATCTGTCCGTGCATGAGGGGCCGGCGGGACTGTCGCGGCTCGCGCGCCCGGTGCCGCTGGCGGCGGGGATGATCCTGTCGAACGAGCCGGGGCTCTATCTGCCGGGGGCCTATGGGATCCGGCTGGAGAATCTGCTGCTGGTCCGGCCGGCCGATCTGCCGGGCGCGAGCCGGAAGTTCCTGGCCTTCGAGACCCTCACCCTGGCCCCGTTCGACCGCGCCCTGATCGAGCCGGGGCTGTTGGAGCCTTCCGAGCGCGCCTGGGTGGATGCGTATCATGCGCGGGTGCTGGCGGAGGTTGGCTCGGCGCTCGATCCGGCGGCGCGCGCCTGGCTCGCTGGGGCCTGCGCGCCGCTCTGAGGGGCGTCACGCCGGGCGCGTCTCCACCGTCACGTGCGACAGGCTGGGAAATTGCGCCAGCCGGGCGTGGTAGTGCCGCGAATCGTGCCCGGACGGCGTCTCGATTGCCAGGATCGCGCCCAGATGGCCCGGGCCGAGCCGCCAGAGATGCAGATCGAGCACCCGGTCCCCCTCGGCGGCGACCAGCGTGCGCAGGCTGGCTTCCAGCGCGGGGTCGGCCGTCACGTCGAGCAGGATGCCGCCGGTGTCGCGGATCAGGCTGAACGCCCAGCTCGCGATCACCGCGGCGCCGATCAGCCCGACCGCCGGATCCATCCACATCCAGCCGAACGCGGCCGCCAGGCCAAGCCCGCCGATCACCGCAAGCGAGACCGCGGCATCGGCGATCACATGCACGATCGCGGCGCGCAGATTGTTGTCGCGATCGGTCTTGCCGGGGGCGTCCCCGGGGGCATGCCCGGCTGCGTCCTCGGTGAAACGGAGCGTGATCCGGGTGGCGCCGATCGCGACCCGGGCAGTGAATTCGTGCGGCTCGGGGATGGTCTCGGCGCTCTCCAGCCAGCCGGGGCCGCCGGGGACGAAAGCGAAGCGTTGCACCGCCCCGCCCCGGCGTTCGGTTTCTATTGTTACTGTTGCTGGTTCGATCCGTCCCGAGGGATCGCGCAGGCGGAACACGGGGGGCACGCCGTCCTCGTGGATGTCGAGCCAGGCGGGACCGTCCGGGAGCGCGAGCGCGCGCGCGGGTTCCCCGTGCGCATGTCCATGCCCGTGTCCATGCCCGTGTCCATGCCCGTGTCCATGCCCGTGTCCATGCCCGTGTCCATGCCCGTGCCCGTGTCCGTGATGATG
>JAKAZN010000373.1 GCA_021815835.1 Pseudomonadota bacterium | reverse complement strand
CCGGACTGAGGCCGGGGACGTGCAGGTGATGCACGCGGGCACCGGGATCGTACACGCCGAGTACAACCGCGAAGAGACCCCGACCCGGCTGTTCCAGATCTGGATCGCGCCCGACCAGGCGGGGGTTCGCCCGGGGTGGGAGGCGCGCGCCTTCCCGCGCGGGCAGGGTCTGCGCGTGCTGGCCAGCGGGCGGTCCGGCGCGGCCGAGGCCGGCGCGCTGGCGCTGTTCGCCGATGCCGCGGTGCTGGCCGGCACGCTCGCGGCGGGGGAGGCGACGGTGCTGCGGCTCGATCCCGGACGCGCGGCCTATCTGGTGGCGGCGGTCGGATCGGTGCGCGTGAACGGGATCGCGGCGGGACCGCGCGACGGGGTGGCGATCACGGGCGAGACGGAGGTCACCGTCGTTGCGGAGGAGGATGCCGAGTTGGTCGTGGTGGACGTGGCGGCGGGTTAGGACCGGCCGGCGCGCGGGCGGGGGAAAGCGCGGCGCCCCCCGCCCGCGTCAGATCCGGGCGAGCAATTCCCGCAACCGGCGCAGTTCGGCCAGCGACGCCTCGGCGTCGTCGCGTTCCACATCGACATCGATCGCGCCGACGCCCAATTGCGCGAGCGCGCGCAGATCCCCCAGGATCTCCGCCTCGCTGCCCGAGAACAGCCGCCGTTCCCCATCGCTCGCGATGGCGGGCAGGCTCTCCCCCAGCCGCTTCACCCGGTAGGCAACGCCGACCGCGGCGGGGTCACGCCCGGCCTCCGCCGTCAGCCGGCGCAGCCGCTCGATGCCGGCGGCGAGCCGGGGCAAGGTGTCGAACAGATGGTTGCGGTTGGTGCCGATCGGGTACCACGCATCGCCCGATTTCGCCGCGCGCCGCAGCGAGGGCGGGCCTTCGCCGCCGACCCAGATCGGCGGGTGCGGGCGCTGCACCGGCTTCGGCGCGAGGATCATGCCGCTGACATGGACATAGCGTCCCTCGAACTGCGCGAGGTCCTCGGTCCAGAGCGCGCGGAAGGCGGCGAGGTATTCGTCCGTCACCGCGCCGCGCTCGGCGAAGGGCGTGGTCACCACGGCGTCGAACTCGGCCTTCAGCCAGCCCGCGCCGACGCCCACCGTCAGCCGCCCGCCCGAGAGCACGTCGATCGTGGCGAGCATCTTCGCGGCCAACACGGCGGGACGGTGCGGCACCACCAGGACCGCGGCGACCAGGCGGATGCGCTCGGTCTTGGCCGCGACCCAGGCCATGCCGGTGAGCAGTTCGTGGCGCACGACGGGATCGCCGGAGAGGAACTCGCCGCTTTCCGAATAGGGATAGCCCGGGGCGCGCAGGTCCGGCAGGATCACGTGATCGGTCAGGGTGAGGTAGTCATAGCCCAGCGCCTCGCCTTCCCGCGCGATGCGGGCCATCGTTTCGGGCGCGGTGAGCTTGCCGCTGTTGGGCAGGTTGAAGCCGATCTGCATGGCGCGTTTCCTGGTCGTTGGTTGGGCGCACCTGACCAAGCCGGGGCGGGCTTGGCAAGCAGCGCACATGGCCCCCGGCGTCCCTTGCCGCGTCCCTTGCCGCGTCCCTTGCCCTCCCCGCGGCTCCCCACGGGGGCACCCACGGGCTGCCCGCGTCGCGCGATCGTCGTGGCGCGCCCGCGAAGCCCCTTGAACCGGCGGGCGAATTGGGGATGATGCGAGGGTTCCGTGCCGGGGCGGCTTCCTCGGCGCTTTTCGCGGCAAGGCTCCGGGCCATCCCGGGCCATGGAGAGACAGGTCGGGCATGAGCGATCACGCGCACGGCGCTTCCGTTATCAAATCTTCCGGGCTGAAGCAGCCTTATCACCTGGTCGATCCCAGCCCCTGGCCCATCGTCGGCGCCGCTTCCGCCCTGATGATCGTGCTCGGCATCGTCTTCGCCGCGCATTACGGCAACTACACCGCGCTGGCGATCGGTACCGTGCTCGCCATCACCACCATGGTGTTCTGGTGGCGCTCGGTGCTGCGCGAGAGCCGCGCGCCGGGGATGCACACCGCGGTGGTGCGACTCGGGCTGCGCTATGGGATGATGTTCTTCATCTCCTCCGAGGTGATGTTCTTCGTCGCCTTCTTCTGGGCATTCTTCAATTTCGCGCTGTTCCCCGACAACGTGTCGGGCCTGGTGCACCCGATCTGGCCGCCGCCGGGCATCCACTCGATCGATCCGCTCCACCTGCCGATCCTCAACACCATGATCCTGCTGCTGTCCGGGACCACGGTCACCTGGGCGCATCATTCGCTGCTGGAGGGCGACAAGCAGGGACTGGTCACCGGGCTCGCGCTCACCGTGCTGCTGGGCGCGGCCTTCACCGGGTTCCAGGCCTGGGAGTTCACCCACGCGCCGTTCCACCTGGTCGGCGGCGGCGTCTATCCGTCGGTGTTCTTCCTGGCGACCGGATTCCATGGCTTCCACGTGATCGTCGGCACCTGCTTCCTGGCGGTCTGCTGGTTCCGCGCCCGGCGCGGGGATTTCACGCCCGAGCGGCATTTCGGCTTCGAGGCGGCGGCCTGGTACTGGCATTTCGTCGATGTCGTCTGGCTGTTCCTGTTCACCTGCGTCTATGTCTGGGGCGCGAGCGCGATCGTTGCCAAGTGATCCACCCCAGGATCACCCGGGGGGTGACCCGGGGGGCGACCCGCAGTGGTCCGGCGCGCGGCCGCCGCTCTGGTCGGTCGCGTTGCGCGGACGTTGCCCGAGATGCGGCCAGGGGCGATTATTCGCGGGGATGCTGGCGATTCGCGACCGGTGCGAGGTCTGCGGCCTCGATCTGCGCGGCAACGACGCGGGGGACGGCGCGCCGGTGGGCGTGATGTTCGTGCTCGGGCCGATCCTGGTGATCCTGGCGTTCTGGATGGAAACGCGCCTCGACCCGCCGCTATGGGTGTTCGCGCTGGTGATGATCGCGATCACCCCGCCGCTCGCGGTGCTGCTGATGCGCCCGGCCAAGGCGGCGCTGGTGGCGATCCAGTATCGCTATCGCGGTTCGGGGACGGGGCGCTAAGCTGACTCCGCCTTCCCTTGCCCGCCGGCTGCTGGGCCCGGCGATCATGAGCGCCGTGATGATCGCGATCCTGCTGTCGCTCGGGGTCTGGCAGGTGCGGCGGCTGGCGTGGAAAGAGGCCATCCTGGCGCGCATCGCCGCGGCCGAGGCCGCGCCGCCGATCCCGCTACCCGCCCATCCCGACCGGTTCCTGAAAGTCGCGGTCACCGGGCGGTTCCGCCCCGACCTGGCGGTGCATTTCGGCGCGGTGGTGCGCGATACGCGGGCGGGGCCGGCGATGGGGACCGAGCTGGTGGTGCCGCTGGAGCGCGCCGGCGGGACGCCGATCCTGGTCGATCGCGGGTGGATTCCGTTGTCCTTCCCGGCCGCGATCGCCTGGCCCACGGGCGAGACGACGGTCGCCGGGTTCGTGCTGCGGGGCGAGCACCCGGGCCTGTTCACCCCGCGCGCCGAGAAGCGGCGGCGACGGGTGTACGTGCTTGATCCCCCGGTGATCGGGCGGATGGTGGGGCTGACCCAGGTTGCGCCCTTCACGTTGATCGCGCTGGCCCCGCCGGGG
>JAKAZN010000372.1 GCA_021815835.1 Pseudomonadota bacterium | reverse complement strand
AATGACCTCGCGTGTGGGCTGGGGGGTGGGGTTAGCGGCGGGGCTGGCGGTGCTGGAGGCGTGGGTGGGGCTGGTGGCGGCTTATTATACCGACTGGCCGGCGACGTTCTGGATCGCGGCGATCGGGGCGGGGGGATTCGTGGCGGCGGCTGCGATCAGGCGATGACGGCACGACCTGGAAAACGCGGTCCCCCATTCTTGACACCCATCATCCCCCCCTGTAGCAACCGCCCGCCTTCCGGCCAGACCACTTGACCGGAGCGAACATGAACAAGAACCAGGGCGACCGCGCCGCGTTCGAAGAACGCCTGCGGACCGCCCGGCAGCGTCAGGGCCTGGATCCCAGGCCACAACCCCCGGGGCCGGACGCCGCCGATTCCTCACCCTCCGCGCTGGCGGTCGGGTTCAAGGTCTCGGTGGAGCTGGTCTCGGCGCTGGTGGTGGCCTGCGCCATCGGCTGGGGTCTCGACCGGCTGTTCGGCACCAGGCCGTGGTTCCTGATCGGGTTCGTCCCCCTGGGGGGCGCGGCCGGGGTGTTGAATGTCTGGCGCATGTTCGCGCCGGGCAAGCCAGCGCCCAGGCCGGCCGACCGAACCGACCACCCCCCGCCCCCGGCGGGGCACTGAACAGGGGACGACCGCCTTGGCCGCACCGGGCAAGATCGACGCGCTCAGCCAGTTCCAGCTGCATCCCATGCTGGGCGAGCTCGGCCAGATGGGCTTCAGCCAATCCACCCTGATGATGGTCGTCGCCGCGGCGCTGACCCTGATGCTGCTCGGCCTCGGGATGCGCCCGCGCGCGATGGTGCCCGGCCGGCTGCAGGCGGCGGCGGAGATGCTGTACGAATTCACCTACAACATGTGCGTGGAGACGATCGGCCACGAGGGCCGCCGCTTCTTCCCCTTCGTCTTCACCCTGTTCCTGTTCATCCTGTTCGGCAATTTGCTCGGCGTCTTCCCCTATTTCTTCGCCTTCACCAGCCACATCGCGGTCACGCTGGCGCTCACCCTGGTGGTAATGGTCATCACGACAATCGTCGGGGTGGCGACGCACAAGCTGCATTTCCTCAGCTACTTCGTCCCCCAGGGCGTGCCGAAGCTGCTGCTGCCGCTGCTGGTGCCGATCGAAATCCTGTCCTATCTCTCGCGCATCATCTCGCTCTCGGTTCGACTGTTCGCCAACATGATGGCCGGGCACGTGATGCTGGAGGTATTCGGCGCCTTCGTCATCATGCTGGGCGGCGCCGGACTTCTGGGGCTGCTGCCGGCGGGTCTGGCGCTCGGGATCAACACCATCCTGATCGGCTTCGAGATCCTGGTCGCCGTGTTGCAGGCCTACGTGTTCGCCATCCTCACCTGCATCTACCTGCACGACGCGGTGCATCTGCACTGACCCTCGCCGCTCTCTCAACCGCCAACGGGGATGCCGGGCCCGACCCGGACCCATTCGGACGCATGGAAAGGAATTGACTGATGGATCTCGCTTCCGCCAAGGAAATCGGCGCGGGCCTCGCCGTCATCGCGCTTGCGGGCGTGGGTGTCGGTATCGGCAACATCTTCGCGGCCCTGGTCAGCAGCGTGGCGCGCAACCCGGCGGCGCGCGAGCGCGTGTTCGGTCTCGCGATCCTGGGCTTCGCGCTCACGGAAGCGGTCGCGCTGTATGCGCTCGTGATCGCCTTCATCATCCTGTTCGTCTGACCCGCGCGGCGCGGCGCCGGGCGCGTTCGCGTCCGGCCGCGCGCCGGGAGGCTTCGATGCCGTTCCATCCCCTCCGGCTCCGCCGCATTCTTCCGCGCCTTGCCCTGCTCGGCGCGGCATGCGCGCTGGCGCCCGTCCCGGCACTGGCGAGCGGGATGCCGCAGCTCGATTTCGCCAACGCGCTGACCCTCGATCAGGTGTGGTGGGGGGCCGGCATCTTCGCCGTCTTCCTGCTGCTCACCTGGCGCTGGGGCCTGCCCAAGGTCGCCTCGGTGCTGGAGGAACGGGCCGGCGCCATCGCCGCCGATCTCGATGCCGCGCGCGCCGCCAAGGCCAACGCCGATGGCGCCGCGACCGAGATGACCACCGCGATCGCCGCCGCCCGCGCCCAGGCGCAGGGCGCGATCAACCAAGCGGTCGATGCCGCCAAGCAGCAGGAGGCGGCGCAGGCCGCGGTCCTGAACGCGCGGCTGGAAGCCCAGCTCGCGCAAGCGGAAACGCAGATCGCCTCGGCGCGCGCCGCCGCCCTCGGCGCGCTGCGCCAGGTGGCCGGCGAGACGGCCGCGACCGTCGTCTCCCGGCTGACCGGGGCCGCGGCGGATCCCGGGCGCATCGATCGCGCGGTGGCCGCGGCGCTGTCCGCCCGCGGTCTGGCAGGAGTGTCGGGCGCATGAGCGAACCCGGATTTTTCAGCGAATCCCGCAACTGGGTCGGGATCGCCTTCTTCCTGTTCTTCATCATCTTCGGGCGCAAGCTGTGGGGAGCGCTCGCGGCGCTGCTCGATGGCCGCGCCGCCGCGGTGCGCAAGGAGCTCGACGAGGCCGCCGCGCTGCGCCGCGAGGCCGAAACGATGCTGGCCGAGGCCGCCCGGCAGCGCGATTCCGCGCTCGCCGACGCCCGCGCCCTGATCGAGGGCGCCAAGGCCGAAGCCGCGCGCCTGTCGCGGGCGGCGGCGGCGGAAGCCGAGGCCTCGGCGAAGCGGCGCGAGCAGATGGCGATCGACCGCATTGCCGCGGCGGAGAAGGCCGCGATCGACGACGTGCGGATGATCGCCGCCGATCTCGCCACCAATGCCGCGCGGTCGGTGCTCGCGGAGGATCTCTCGCCCGAGCGTGACGGACAATTGATCGATCGCGCCATCGCCGATCTGCCGACGGCCCTGCGCGCGGCATAGGGACAGGGGTTGGGCGGGGGCCCCCTCCCCTCTCTGGCCTCGCCCGCCCGGCTGGGCTAAAGCCTCGGATATGTCATGGCAGCCCGAGCACAACCCACCCGCTTCCCTGTGGCGGGCGCGCTACAGGGGCGAGGAGTTTCGCGCCCGGAAGATGGCGCCGATGCCGCAAGCCGGTAACCTGCGCCCCGGCCGCCCCGGACGATCGCATCAGTGATGGACCAAGACCGCATGACCGTCCCGCCGGAAGCGCACCAGCCTCCCACCGGCCTCGCCGACGCGCTCGCGCGGACCGCGCGGGAGGTGGAATCCGCGCTCGAGACCCTGCTGCCGCTCCCCGAGGGAACCGAGGCGCAGCTCGCCGAGGCCATGCGCTACGCTACGCTCGGCGGCGGCAAGCGGCTGCGCGCCTTCCTGGCGATGGAAACGGCTGGCCTGTTCGGCGTCTCCGAAACCTGCGCCGCCCGTGTCGGCGCCGCGATCGAGATGCTGCACGCCTATTCCCTGGTCCATGACGACCTGCCGGCGATGGATGACGACGATCTGCGCCGCGGCAAGCCGTCGTGCCACCGCGCCTTCAACGAGGCGATCGCGATTCTCGCCGGCGACGCTCTGCAAACCCGCGCCTTCGAGATCCTGGCCGAGCCGGACACCCATTCGGACCCGCTGGCGCGCTGCGAGCTGGTGGTGGGCCTCGCCGCCGCCGC
>JAKAZN010000371.1 GCA_021815835.1 Pseudomonadota bacterium | reverse complement strand
GCGCCTCCAGCCCCCGCACGGTCTGACTCAAGGCCGACTGCGAGACCCCGAGCCGCGCGGCGGCGCGGGTGAAGCTCCGCTCCCGGGCCACGGCGAGGAAGGCCACGATGTCGTTGAGGTCCGTGCGCGGCATTCAGAACTCTCACTTATAGGTTCATTCACATTTTAGCACCTAATCTTCGGAAACCGCACGCTCCATATCCTCCATCGACAGCCCAGGACCGCTTGGTCTCCCCGAGCTGGCACCCCAAAGGGACGCGACCAGCCCCCGGGCACCCGGCGAGCGATGGAGATGTGGGATGGAGATCAAGCGAGCGGGTTCTCAGCCTTCCGGAACGGGACCGGCGGCCTATTTCGCCGGCTCGGTCCGGATCGACCCGCTGTTCCAGCCGCCGGATCCGGCGCGCGTTCGTGGCGCCAGCGTCACGTTCGAGCCGGGCGCGCGCACGGCCCGGCATACGCATCCGCTGGGTCAGACCTTGATCGTCACCGCCGGGCGCGGGTGGGTGCAGCGCGACGGCGCACCGGTGGCGGTCATCCTGCCGGGTGACGTCGTTTGGTTCGCGCCGAACGAGAAGCACTGGCACGGCGCCGCCGCGACGATCGGCATGACCCATATCGCCATCCAGGAAGGGCTGGACGGGAAGGTCGTCGACTGGATGGAACCGGTGAGCGACGCGCAATACCGAACGCCATGACCACGACATAGGGAGAAAGCTCCAATGAACAGGTTTGCCAATCGCGCCGTCATCGTCACCGGCGGCGGCAGCGGCATCGGTGAGGCCACGGCCCGGCGGTTGTTCGCCGAAGGCGCCAGCGTCGTCGTCGTGGACACGAATGGCGACGGCGCCCGGCGCGTGGCCGAGAGCCTGGGCGATGCGCGCCGCGCCCACGCGGTTACCCTCGACGTCACCGATCGCGCGGGCGTGCACGCGATGATGACCGAGGCGGCTGATCGCTTCGGTCACCTGCACGCGCTGGCCAACTGCGCCGGCATCCGTGGCGTGTCCTCGGTGCTGGACGTCGGGGGGGAACAATGGGCCCGCGTCCATGCCGTGAACCTGGAAGGAACGCTGATCCCGTCCCAGGCTTTCGCGCGCCTGGCGCTCACCGCCGGCCGGCCGGCGGCGATCGTCAATCTCTCCTCGCTGGCCGGCGCCACGGCGGTGCCGAACCGCGCCCCGTATGTCACCTCCAAGCACGCCGTCATCGGCCTCACGCGCGCCATGGCGATCGAACTGGGCAAGGCGGGGATCCGCGTCAACGCGATCACGCCGGGCATGATCCGCACCCCGATGACGGCCAGCATGTTCGAGGACCCCGAGAGCGAACGGCGCATTCGCGAACGGCACGCCCTCGGGCGGGAAGGGCTTCCCGACGAGGTCGCAGCAACCATCGCCTTCCTCGCCTCCGACGACGCGAGCTTCGTGACGGGTGCGATCGTAGCGGTGGATGGCGGCGCCACGGCGGGCCGATGGTAAATCGGGCCGCCACGTTGCCCCGAAGCGTTCGCGCACGCTGTTCAACCGCGCGCCAGATGCAGATGGAGTAGTACCTTGGCCATGGATTTTGACGGCAAAACAGCCCTCGTCACCGGCGCCGCTGGCGGCATCGGCTTCGCGACGGCGGAAGCCTTCGCCCGGGCCGGCGCGTCCGTGGTGGTTGCCGATCGCGACGCGGCGGCAGTCGACAGGGCGGCCGCGGCGCTGCGCGCGGCGGGCCACGACGCCATCGCGATCACCTGCGACGTCACCGATTCCGCCCAGGTGGAGGCCATGATCGCGCGCGCGGTCGGCACCTATGGTCGGCTCGACGCAGCCTTCAACAACGCTGGTGTCAATTCCGAGGCCGCCGCATTGCTGGACACCGGCGATGAGGAGTTCGAACGCGTGATCGGCGTGAACCTGCGCGGCGTGTGGAACTGCATGAAAGCGGAACTGCGCCGGATGCTGCCGCGCGGAAGCGGCGCGATCGTCAATTGTTCCTCGATTGGCGGGCTGAAGGGGTCCAGGGGGCGCAGTGCCTATTCCGCGAGCAAGCATGCGGTGATCGGCCTGACACGCAGCGCCGCGATCGACTATGCCACGTCGGGCATCCGCATCAACGCGGTCTGCCCGGGGATCGTCGACACGCCGATGGCCGCGTTCGTCACGCGGAACCATGATCCGGACATCGTGCGTCGCATGGTCGCGCAGGAGCCGATCGGACGGTTCGGCGCGCCGGAAGAGATCGCCGCGGCCGTCCTATGGCTGTGCAGCCCGGCCGCGAGCTTCATGCTGGGTCACGCCATGGTGGTCGATGGCGGTCTCCTCGCCGGCTGACCGTTCCGACCTCGCCGCCGGCGCCGCCTCCGGCCACGTAGGGCGGTTGCGTGGGCGCATTCCTTCCCGAACTGGGTCTTCCGCGCCAGGTTCAGCGCCCGGCGGTCCGTCTCGATCCGCAGCGCGCGCGTCCCCGCCCCTGCGCCCCCGCCCCTGCGCCCCCGGGCCAACCATTCGAGCACGTTCGCGCCCGCCGCCGCATCTCGATTCCCGCACGCCCCTTGGTGGCGATCGCTGCGGCAGGCCGCCTCGTCAGCTCATGCGATGGCCGATGCCGGCAAGGACGCAACCTCCTGGCCTGATGGATCGCCGCGGCAGGCCCCCTCAGGCACCGGCGGCAGGAACCGCGATCCCGAGACGCGCCGCCACGTGCCGCGCCGTCGCTTCCCGCCGCGCGGTGATCGCCCGCACCAATGCCCGCGCCTCCGCCAGGATCGCCGCCGGCGCGGTCTCGGGCGTACCGGCATCGAACGGCGGCTCCGGCGCGTATTCCATCCCCAGCTGAATCGCCTGCGCCACCGCATCCCCGCGCAACTCCGCCGCCACCCGCAGCGCGCCATCGATCCCCGCCGTGACGCCGGCGGCGGACACCATCGCCCCGTCCACCACCACCCGCGCCTTCACCGGCGTGGCGCCGAAGAACCCCAGCAGATGGAACGCCGACCAATGCGTCGTCGCCCGCCGCCCGACCAGCAGCCCGGCGGCCCCGCAGATCAGCGCGCCGGTGCAGACCGAGAACACCAGCCGCGCCCCCCCGGCCTGGCGGCGCACCCACTCGAGTACCTCCGCATCCTCCATCAGCGCCTCCTGCCCGAAGCCGCCCGGCACGTGCAGCACATCCAGCGGGGGCGCCTCGGCCAAGGTGGCATCGGGCGTCAGGCGCAAGCCGCGCACGTCGCGCACCGGCGCGGCGGTCTTGGCATAGATGCGATAGGTCGCGTTCGGGATGCGCGCGAACACCTCGAACGGGCCGGTGAGGTCGATCTGGTCGAGGCCGTCGAACAGCAGCGAGCCGATCTGCAAATGGGTTTCAGGCGGGATCATGAGGTGGCACCTTGCTGGAGCTTCGGGCGGGTGGACAGGGCGATCCTACGCGGGCAGGGTCTGGCGTAAATGACAAAGACCCCTCGTTTTTTGCCAGATCGACCCCTTGTGGTGGAGGTGCTGGCTTTCCCGGCGGTGCAGCTGCTCGATGTCGCGGGGCCGTTGCAGGTGTTCGCGACGGCGAATGATCTGCATGCGGCGGCGGGAGGTGGGG
>JAKAZN010000370.1 GCA_021815835.1 Pseudomonadota bacterium | reverse complement strand
GGCCGGGCCTGGGGCCGGCGCGGCGAGGGCCTCGCGCGCCAGCAGGGTCAGCGCCGGGGTCGCGGCGATCAGCGCGCGTCGTGTCGGGGGGAGAAGGCGGGGCGCCACGCGGGATCACTCCGGAATCGAGGGAAGGTCAGGACCGCCACTCCATACAGCAGCAGCGCGGCGAACAGAACCCGCGAATACCCGGCCTCGCGCGCGACCAGGGTGGCAAGCGGGGTCGCCAGCACCGAAAACGCCCCGTTCAGCCCCCAGGCCCAGGGCAGCAGCCGCCCCCGATCGGCCAGCCGGGCCAGGCCCAGCGGAAACGGCAGGCCCAGCGCGAACCCCACCGGCAGGATCACCGCCGCGAGCAGCCCCGCGCGCCCCGCCCAGGGCCAGGCCAAGGTCGCCAGCAGCAACGGTTGCAGCCACACCAGCGCGCCCAGGGTCCAGACCGCGATCGCCGCCCCGGCGACCGCCAGCGCCCGCCCGGCGAACCGCCCGGACAGCAACGCGCCCGCCCCGGAGGCGATCAGCATCAGCGAGAGCACGAGGGCAAAGGCGGTGGCGCGATCGTTGAGCGACAGGCTGGCCTCGGCGATCAGATAGATCTCGATGAACAGGAAGCCGAGGCCGAGGGCGGGGAAGAACAGCGCGACGCGGATCAGACCGACGCGGCCCGCGGACCCCCTGCCCTCCGCCGCCTCCCCAAGCCGCACCCAGGGCGCGAACAGCGGCACCGCCAGCACCGCGAGCGCGATCGCCGCCGCCTGCGCCAGCACCGCGAGATTGACCAGCGCCGCGATCTCCGGCTGCGGCAGCACCTCCAGCCGGCGCAGCAAGGTGGGGAGATCGGCCAGCCGGAGGGCCGCGAAGAAGAACGGCCGGTCCATCGTCATCGGCGCCAGGCTGAACGTGGCGGCCGACGGCGTGGGGCGTCCGGCGAGCACCGCGCCCGCCTCGTCGGCGATCGCATCGTCCGGCCCACCCGCGCGCACCGTTCCGGCGGCGAACGAAACGGGCGGCAGGTCGTTGTAGATGTTCGCGCGCGCGGCGGCGACATCGATGCCCGGATACCAGGAAACATCGAAGGACCGCCGGTCGCAGAACGCGCGCGCGCGGGCGATCCGCGCGGCGTCGAAACGCTGCCGGGAGATCAGCACCCGCACCGTCCAGGCGGAGCGATAGGCCAGCACATGCGACCCGGCATCGCGGATGCCCGCGAGATGCAGTGCCCGGCGCGCATTGGCCAGCACGCGCAGCGCATAGACCGGGAAATCCCGGATCGAGACCGGAACGGACAGGATTCCCCCCGGGCGCAACAACGCCAGATCGGCGGCGAGCGCCTCGGCGGTAAAGGCGGCCTCGTCGTCCGGCGCGGCATGCAGGAAATCCGCGGCGATATCGATCAAATCGTAACGCGCCCCACGCAACGCCCCGCTTCGCAGCGCGACCAGCGGCGACAGGCCGCGAATCCGCGCCCGCGAATCCGCCGGCCAGGCCGGCGCGGGACCAAGCCCATCGCGCAGCGCGCCCAGCAGCACCGGCTCCGGTTCCAGCACCGTGATCCGCCGCGCCCCGAGTGCCCGCGCAGCCGCGATCCGGAACCCCCCGCCGCCGCCCACCAGCAGCACGCGCGGCGCCGTCAGCAACCGGTACGGCAGGGCGCCCAGCGCCGCGGGCGCATAGGCCGCGTTCCACCCCTTCCCGAGGCCCGGCAGCGCGGCGATGCGCCCGCCATCGCGGTACAAACCCAGGCTGCGCGGCGGCCCGGGCACATGCAGCATCCCGGCATCGTCGGACAGATCGGTATCCAGCCGCTCGGTGAAATCGTCGAGCAAATCATAGGCGCCGGAGGGACGGAACACCCGCGCCAGAACCCGCGCGCCCGGAGTGTGGGACGGCGCGTAGATCGGCTTGTACTGGCTGACCTGCGCCTGGGGGCCGAGGAACAGCAGCGCCTCGGCGGCGATCAGCACCACTGGGGCGAGCACCATCCCCGCGCGGCGGAACCGCCCCGCCGGCGCCGCGAGCCCGGCCGCGGCCAGCACCGGCAGCAGCGCCGCGACCAGCCGGAACGGCGGCAGCGCGAACATCAGCACCATCAGCCCCGCCGCGCCCGCGCCCGCGCCGGCCAGGTCGGCGGCATAGACCGCGCCGATCCGATCCGGCCGCAGCACGAAACAAAGGCTCACGAACAGCCCGGCGAGGAAGAAGAATGGCAACAACGCGGCGTAGTAGCCGCCGATATGCCAAAGCTCGCCCGCCCAGGTCACCGGGTTCTGCAATGCCAGCGGATTGAACGGATTGATCGCGGCAAAGGCGAAGCCGATCGCGCCCACCGCCACCAGCGCGGCCGGGAGGAACGCGAGCAACGCCTCCCCATGCCGCACCAGAACCGACCGGCCGAGCGCCAGCGCGACGCCGCTGAAGGCGAAGCCCGCCATGGCGATCGAGATCACCCAGTAGCCGTATTCGGACCACAGCGCGACCGCGAAGAAGCGGGTCAGTGCGATCTCGAACCCGATCGCGCCGGCGGAGACCAGGGCCAGCGGGGCGAAAATTCGCGGGCGCGCGGTCATCGGCGCACGCGCCGGCGGAGGAAATCAGCCAGGATGCGGTCGAAGCGCGGCGTGTCGTCGATGAACAGCGCGTGGCCGGCATGGGGAAAGAGGGCGACCTCGGTCCCCGGCCGGGCGGCGCGCAGGTTTGCCGCCTGGGCGGCGAGCCAGGGACGGACGATGTAGAGCACCGGCCCGCGCACGCTTTCCACCGCCTGGCGCCAGAAATCGCGCGGCTCGGCGTAGGCGCGCAGCGCGCGCGCGGCCGGGGCGGGCACGCGCAAACAGGCGGCGGTCAGGCGCCGGAGGAACGGCGCCGGCTGGGGCGTGTGGAAGATGCCGCGCACGAAGGCGGCGACCGCGACCGCGTGCGGCGGCGCCGGCCCGGTCGGCGGATGAAACACGGGCGGCGGCGGTTCGCCCACGGAATTGTCGATCAGCACAAGGCCGGCCAGCCGCGCATCGCCCACCGCGTAGATATAGGCCAGCGCGTCGAGCACGCCGAGCGACCAGGCGATCAGCACCACCCGTCGCGGCCCAAGCCGGGCAAGCAGTTCGCCAATATCGGCCCCGCGCCGCGCGGCCGTATAGCCCGCGCGGGGTATCGCCGAGGCGCCCTGGCCGCGCGGATCGAGCACGATCACCCGATCGCGCCGATCGAAGGCCGCGATCTGGCGCGCGAAGATCCAGCCCGGCATCAGCCAGCCCGGGATAAACACCAGGGTTCGGGCGGGGCGCGCTGGCCCGTTTTCCGTGTAGTGCAGCCGCACGCCGTCGCTGGTGACGAAGAACCGGTCCCGCGCCAGGGCGGCAGTCGCGGGCAGCAGCAGCGCCAGGAGCAGCGCAAGACGAACGGGCAGGGCGGCCATGGCCGCGCTGATCGCGGCCCCCCGGAGGCGCGTCAACCCCAGGCGCGTCAACCCCAGCGGGATCAACGCCGGTGCGCGCGATAGATCGCCTGCTCGAACGCGCCCAGCAGCCGCAGCACCGCCGCATCCCCGAACGGCAGCACCTGCGTCATCAGCAGCCCGGCGATTCCGGAT
>JAKAZN010000369.1 GCA_021815835.1 Pseudomonadota bacterium | reverse complement strand
CGACAACGTCGCCCTGCCGCTCCGCCTCGATGGCCGCGGCGAGGGCCAGATCCGCGCCGACGTCACCGAGATGCTCCGCTGGGTCGGCCTCGCCGCCCATTTCGCCGCCTATCCGCCGGAGCTCTCAGGCGGGGAGCAACAGCGCGTCGCCATCGCCCGCGCCGTCATCGCCCGCCCCGCCCTGCTGCTCGCCGACGAACCCACCGGCAATCTGGACGAGGCGCAGGCGGAACGCCTGATGCTGCTGCTGCGCGAGCTGAACCGCCTGGGCACCACGATCGTCGTCGCCACGCATAACGAGGCGCTGGTCGCCCGCCATCCGGCCGCCGCGTTGCGCCTCGATCACGGCCGCCTGACGGAGCTGGGCTGATGGCGGCGCGGCCCCGCCTGCGCCCTGCCGGCTTCGACGAGCTAGGGCTGCGGCGCGCCCTCGGCTTCGGCATGTTGCCGCTGCTGGTCGCGGCGATGGCGTTCCTCGCCGCCCTGGCCCTGGCCGGCTGGGTCGGCGCGGCCACCCTGGCGCGGCACTGGCAGACCGGCGCGGGCGCGGCGCTGACCGCCCAGGTCCCGAACCCGACCGCGCCCGCCGCCGGCCGGGGCGGCACGCGGCTGGATGCCGTGCTGGCCGATCTCGGCACCGATCCCGCCATCGCCAGCGCCCGGGCGCTGACGGATGCGGAGCTTGCTGGCCTGCTGCGTCCCTGGCTCGGCGCCACGCCGGCTTCGATCGGGATTCCGCTGCCCGCCGTGGTCGCGGTGCACCTGGCCGATCCGCCGCCCGGACCGGCCGCGCTGACGGCGCTGACCGCGAGGCTCGCCCGCGACGCACCCGGGACGGTGCTGGATACCGAAGGCGACTGGGTCGGCCGCCTGCTCGCGCTCGCGCGCAGCCTGCAAGCCTCGGCCGCGGCGGCGCTGGCGGTGGTGGTCGCGGTGGCCGCCGCCGTGATCGCGGTCGCCACGCGCGCCGGACTGGCGGCGCGGCGGGAGGCGATCGAGATCATCCACGGCCTCGGCGCCACGGATCGCTATATCGCCGGCCGCTTCGCCGGGCGCGCGAGCCTGCTCGCCGCCGCCGGGGGCGTGGCCGGGGCGGCGGCGGCGCTGCCCGTCCTGCTGGCGCTGGCCCGGCTGGCCGCGCCCTTCGCCGCCGCGCCGGCGACGCCCGCGCAGGCCGGATTGCTGGCCGCGCTGCCCGCGCCGCTCTGGCTGCTGCTGCCGGGTTTGCCGCTGGCCGCGGCCGGGATCGGCTTCCTCACCGCGCAGGTCACCGTGCGGCGCTGGCTGCGGCGGCTGCCATGAGGGCCGTGCGGCGCGCGGCGTGGGGTCTGGCGGCACTGGCGGCGGCCTGGCTCGCCGGCTTCGCCTGGTTCCTGACCTTGGCCGCCCGCCCCGCCCCGGTCGCGCCGCACGCGCAAGGTATCGTGGCGCTTACCGGCGGGGCCGACCGGGTGCGGACCGCGCTGCGCCTGCTCGACGCCGGCGCGGGGCAGGACCTGCTGGTGAGCGGGATCGGCGGCGGCGCGGACCTCGCGGATCTCGGCCGCCGCGCCGGGTTCGACCCGGCACCCCTGGCGATCCGCATCACCCTCGGCCGCGGCGCCGTCTCCACCGTCGGCAACGCGCGCGAGGCCGCGTCCTGGGCCCGCGCCGCGCACATACATTCGCTGATCCTGGTCACCGCGTTCTACCACATGCCGCGCGCGCTCATCGAGTTCCGCCGCGCGCTTCCCGGGCTGCGCCTGATCCCCTATCCGGTGCGCCCCCGCGGCATGCGACGCTGGGACGGCCTGCGGAGCTGGGCCGGCATCAAACTGATGAGCGAGGAATACATGAAGTTTCTGGCCGCCCGCCTGGGCCTGACCACCCTGTTCCCCGGCCCCGGGCCAAAGCTTCGCCCGGCGCGCGGAGGCGCGCGATGATCCTGCTGCGCTCGACCCTGTTCAATATCTGGTTCTTCGCGCTGAGTACGGTGATGTCGATCGTGGGCGCGCTGGCGCTGCCGTTCTTTCCCCATTCCACCCTGGGGATCGCGCAGTTCTGGTCGCGGCTGATCGTGGGCGGGCTACGGGTGACCTGCGGCATCCGCGTGCAGGTGCGCGGGCTGGAGCTTCTGCCGAAGGACGGGCCGGTGCTCATCGCCTCCCGCCATCAATCTGCTTTCGATACGATCGTGTGGATGACCCTGATCCCGCGCGGCGCCTATGTGTTGAAGCGCGAATTGCTGCGCATCCCGGTGCTGGGGAAGCTGTTCCCGCGGGCCGGACAGATCCCCGTGCATCGCGAGGGCGGCGCGGCGGCGCTGCGCGCCTTGCTGCGCGAGACCGACATCGCCGTGCGCACCGACCGCCAGATCATCATCTTCCCCGAGGGCAGCCGCGGCGACCCAGGCCATATGCTGCCGCTGCAACCCGGGATCGCGGCGATGTCCGCGCGCTCGGGGCTGCCGGTGTTTCCGGTGGTGACGGATTCCGGCCTGCGCTGGGGACGGCGCGCGTTCCGCAAAAACCCAGGGGTGATCCACATCACCGTGCTGCCGCCGCTGGCCCCGCCGGGGCCGGAGCCGGGCGCGCGCTTGCGGCTGATGCGGGAGCTGACGGCGGTCCTGGCCCAGTCCCCCGAGGGGTGTGGATAACTCTGTGCAGACTTCGCCGGCCCGGTTGCCGCATGCTGCGAGGAAACTATTTTAGAAGACTGAAAAGTCAATCGAATTGCGCTAGTTTGAAGCTGGCGTCGCCCCCCTTCGAACATGGGGACAAATCAAGCCGAGCACACGCGCAGGTTGTATTGTCGGGCTGAAATTCTGGCACTCGTCGCTTCGGTCCGTTCCCGCCGTCATGGCCGGGCCTTGCCCCGGCCCCCGACCCCGGAAGGCCCTCGACCCCGGAAGGCCCTCGACCCCGGAAGGCCCTCGCGCCGCCGGCGGTGTCAGCCCGACCCGCCCAGCACCTCGCCCGATCCCGCCACCTCCAGGATCTCCCGGCGGCGGCTCACCCGCGCGCCCCAGACGCGATCGAACTCGGCGACGAGCGCCCCCAGCGCGGGCGAGCCGGCGAGCGCCTCCACCTCGTCCACCGTGGCGAATTCATAGAAAGCCACATGCACCGCCGGATCGGTGCGACTCCAGCACCGCCAGGCGCGCCGGGCACGGAACGCGGCTACCGCGTCGGGAAGATGTTCCGTTTCATACCAATGGTCGAATCGCGGCCGGTCGCCCGGATCGGCCACCACCGCGCGCACCACGAAACACCCTGTCGCCATGATCCGGAATCCCCCGCGCGGCCAGCGCGCGAGGGAGACTGACGGTGCCCGCGTCCCCGCGCAAGGCCCGGCGCCGGAACGCTACCGGGCGTTCAGAAATATGTCGGCAATCACGCCGGTGGTGATGGCGATCAGCAGGAACTGGCCGTTCACGTTCACCCATTCATAGCCACGCGGCGGCTGACGAAGGCGGTGGCGGCGCCAGTCGAGCACGTAGCGATGACCATCGTAGCGCTCGCCGCGGTTCCAGTTGCCCTGGTGACCCCCACGGGGACCTCCCCGGGGCGGCGGCCCCCCACGGGGTCCCCCATGGCGCTCCATCGCCATG
>JAKAZN010000368.1 GCA_021815835.1 Pseudomonadota bacterium | reverse complement strand
CGCTGCTGGCCATCGGCGTGTCGGGGCAGAAGATGCCGGTGGGCACATGCCACATCGCCGGATCGGTGCCGGCCACCGCGATCATGAACTCGCGCTGATCCACCGCCTGCAACAGCGCGCGGCGGATGCGCGGATTGTCGAACGGCGGCCAGAGCTGATTGAGCCGCATGCAGGCGATCAGCCCGGTTCGGTCGGTGACGCGCGTCACGACATCGGCCGAGGCCTTGAGCACCGGCAGCAGGTCGTTGGTCGGGTTCTCCCACCAATCCACTTCGCCCGTGGTCAGCGCGTTGGCCTTGGTGCTTTCGTCGGGAATGACGTGCCATTCCACCCGGTCGAAATGCACGATCTTCGGCCCCGCGGTCCATTCCGCCGCGCCGCCCTGGCGTGGCACATAGGCCGCATTGCGATCGTAGACGGCGCGCGAGCCGGCCACGCGCTCCTGCGCGTTCCAGGTGAACGGGCCGGAGCCCACCATCTCGGTGATCGCCTTGAACGGATCGGTCTTCGCCAGCCGTTCGGGCATCATCGCGCAGAAATTGCTGCCGGGCTTGCCGAGCGCATCGGGCAGCAGCGGGAAGGGCTTCCTGAGGCGGAAATGGATCGTCTTGTCGGTGGGCGCCGTCAGCGCCGCCGTGGTGGCGAGCAGGGTCTGCCCGAACGGGTCCCGCGCCCCCCAGCGCTTGATGGAGGCGACGCAATCGCGGGCCAGCACCTTCTCCCCGTCATGCCATTTCAGGCCGTCGCGCAGGGTGAGGGTCCATTGCAACCCGTCCCCGCTCACGCTATGGCCCGCCACCATCTGCGGCCGGGCGGTGAAGCTGTTGTCGATCCCATACAGCGTGTCGAAGATCATGAACCCGTGGTTGCGGGTGACATAGGCCGTGGTCCAGATCGGATCGAGCACCGCGACATCGCTCTGCGGCACGAAGCGCAGCACCTTGGCCGAGGCGGCGCGTCCGATCGCGGGCCGGGCGAGCCCCGCGGCGGCCCCGGTTCCGATCAACCCCCGACGCGTGAGAGCCATGGCCCATCTCCTGTCCTGTTGTGCGGTGCAATAAGATGGACGCCCCGGGTCGCGGAACGCAAGCGCCATCGCGCGCCCCCGGCCTGATGCGCCTGCTCGACCCCGCTTTGATAGCGCAGTTTCTGCGCTTCGGTACCGTGGGCGGAATCGGGTTCGTGATCGATACCGCGGTGGTCTATGCGCTGCGCGGCGCGCTGGGGCTGTATGGCGCGGGGATGGTCTCCTACCTGGTGGCCGCGAGCTGCAACTGGGCGCTGAACCGGGTCTGGACCTTCCGCGGCCTGGGGGAGGGGCCGGCGCATCGGCAATGGGCGCGGTTCATGGCCGCCAATCTGGTGGGGTTCGTGCTCAATCGCGGCACCTACGCGATCCTGGTCACCTGGGTACCGTTGTGTGCGCGTCAGCCGGTGTTCGCGGTGGCGGCCGGTTCCGTTGCCGGGATGTTCGTGAATTTCGCGCTGTCGCGGCGCGTGGTGTTCATCTGATCCGGATTTGTATCATAATTACGACACGAGAAGGGCTAAGTCTGCATCTGCGTCTTAACCACCCGGTGAGCAATTCCCGGCACATCCTGCCAGCGCGGTTCCATTGTTTGGCGCGCTCGCATGTCGCATCTCCAACGCCCCGCCTTCGCTCCCGTCCTGGCCTTTTCGCCGGCCGGATTGACCCTGTCGCGGCCGGCGCGGCGGGATCGCTGGCGCGCGGTGGCGAAGCGGGGGATCGATCTTGTGCTGTCGGGCGCGTTGCTGGCGCTGGCGGCGCTGCCGATGGCGCTGATCGCGTTGGCGATCCGGCTGGAAACCCCCGGCCCCGCGCTGTTCCGCCAGCGCCGCGTCGGCCTGCACGGGCGGGATTTCGCGGTGCTGAAATTCCGCACCATGCACGGCGGCGCCGACCCGGCGGGGGTTTTGCGCCAGGCAACGCGGGACGATCCGCGGGTGACGCGGCTGGGCGCGGTGCTGCGGCGGCTGTCGATCGACGAACTGCCGCAATTGCTGAACGTGCTGCGCGGCGAGATGTCGCTGGTGGGGCCGCGCCCGCATGCGCCCGGCAGTTGCGCGGCGGGCCGCCCGTTCGAGGTGGTGGCGCGGGATTACGCCGCGCGCCACGTGGTGCGGCCGGGGCTGACGGGGCTTGCCCAGGTGCGCGGCTGGCGCGGGGAGACGGAGACGGAAGACAAGCTGCGCCGGCGGGTCGAGTCGGATCTGGAATATATCGAGACGTGGTCGCTGCGGCTCGATCTGCGCATCCTGCTGCGGACCGTGCCGGCGGTGCTGCATCCGACGAATGCGTATTGAGCAGGCCGGGCTTTCGCCGGGCGCGCCCTCACCCGGCGCGCAAAATGGCGCGCCGACCTCTCCCGCATCGCGGGAGAGGTGAACGGAGAAGGGGCGGATGACCGTGCGGCTGGTCGCCGGCGCCGCGGCGCCGCCGGCGGGGGCGTACGACGCCGATATCGTTATTCTGGCGCTCGATCGGGCCGAGGCGACGGCGGCGGCGATCGCCTCGGCGCTCGATCAGCGCGGGGCGCGGTGTCATCTGACCGTGTTGGACCAGGGGTCGCGGCCGGAGGCGCTGGCGCAATTCGCCGCCCTGATCGAGGGGCGGGCGGATGCGAGCCTGTATGCCAGCGCGGAGAATCTGGGCGTGGCCGGCGGGCGCAACCTGGCCTCGGGGCTGGGGCATGGGCGGGCGATCGTCGGGCTGGACAACGACGCGACCTTCGACGGCGCGGCGACCGTGGCGGGGATCCTGGCCGCGCTGGACGTGGATCCGGGCCTGGCGGCGCTCGGGCTGCGGATCGTGGCCGATGCCACGGGCGGTGACGATCTTTCCTCCTGGGGCTATCCGCGCGCGCTGCTGGCCCGCGCCGGGGAACGCTTCGAGGTCGCAACTTTCGTCGGCGCCGGCCACGCCATCCGGCGCAGCGCGTGGGCGGCGGCCGGCGGCTACGATTCGCGGCTGTTCTTCTGCTGGGAGGAATATGATTTCTGCCTGCGCGCGATCGCCCAGGGCTGGCGGATCGGCTACCGCGGGGACCTGGTGGTGCGCCACAAGGTGAGCGCCGAGCACCGCGTCGCATGGTCCGGGCGGCGCTGGTTTTTTTTCGTCCGCAACCGCCTGCTGATCGAGCGCAAATGGGGCGCGTCCTGGCCGGAACTGATGCCGCGCGTGGCGGGGTATTGGGCGAAGGGGGCGCGCTCGGGACTGGGAGGCGAGACCTGGCGGGCGGTGGCGGCGGCGGCGGCGATGGAGCCGGGCGCGGCGCGGCCTCTGCCGGCGGCGGCGCGGGCCTATCTGGCGCGGGTGGACGGGGCGCACCGGGACGGGTTCGCGCGGCGGGTGGCGCGGGAGATACTGGCGGGGGCGGGGGGATGAGGGGAAAGCTCGGATCGCCCGCCCCCCTTCCTTGCTCCCTACCCCCGCCCCGCTGCTATAACCCCCCGGCAATGCACCGCTCCCCTCGCCCCCCGCTCCCCCGCGCCTGCTGCGTGCGCGCCCCCCGCCTGCGCGCGTTCGCCGCCCTGGCGCTCCTGGCCGTGCTCGGCGCGTGCTCCCACGGC
>JAKAZN010000367.1 GCA_021815835.1 Pseudomonadota bacterium | reverse complement strand
CCGCCGCGGCTTCCGCCGCGCCGCCGCCGACCGGGCCCGCCTCCCCCGGGCCCGCCTCCCCCGGGCCGCAACGAATCCACCTGTTCATCGCCCGGACCTTGCCCGGCCTCGATGCCGACGCCGCATCCCTGCGCTTCGACCTGACCCGCCGCCACACCGCCGGGATGGCGACCATGCGCCGCCGCCGGGCCGAAGCTGACAAGGCGATCGCCGCGGCCCAGGCGGCGCGGGACTGGACCGCCCTGCACGACGCCGCCGCGACCCGCATCGGCCTCGGCGACGCGCGCCATGCCCGCCCCTGGTTCGCCCTCGGCGTCGCCGCGCTGGAACGCCCCGGCGGCGCGCGGGAGGCGCTGGAAGCCGGATACCTCGCCTTCCGGTTCAGCGCCGCCAGCGCCGACCCGCAGGCCGCCGCGCTCGGCGCGCTGCGCCTGATGCGCACCGCGCTCGCCCGCCAGGGCCAGAGCCTGGCGGCAACCAGGCTGCTCGCCGAGATCGTCCGGGCCTATCCCGACGATGCCCCCGATCGCGCCCGCCTGGGCCGCGTCGCCTTCGCCGTGCGCAAGATCGACACCACGCCGGATACGTTTCCCGCCCGCGCCTGCATCGCCTTCACCGTCCCGCTCGACGCCGCCGGCGACCTGCATCCGGGCGATTACGTGACCACCCAGCCCGAGGTGAAGCCGCTCGCCGCCACCATCGAAAGCGGCAAGCTCTGCCTCGCCGGCCTGACCCCCGGCACCACCACGCGCGTGACCCTGCGCCCCGGCCTGCCCGGGATTGCCGGTGTCACGCTGGCCGCGCCGCGCACCCTCACCGTCACCCTCGCCGACCGCCAGCCGGCCTTGTTCGGCGATCCCGCGCATTTCCTGATCCCCGCGAGCGCGAAGCCGGAGATCGGGTTCTCCGCCGTCAACGTCTCCAAGGTGAAGATCGTCATCGCCCGGGTCGCCGAGCGCAGCCTGATCGGTTTCATGGGCTCCCATCCGCTGGTCAATCCGTCCGGCTATGTCAACGAATTGTCCGGCAACAACAGCCGCATCGTGTTCACCGGCAGCGCCGAGGTGGCCGGGTTCCGGCGCAACCGCATGGTGCACGCGGTGCTGCCGCTCGCGGCGGTGATGAAGAAACCGGGCCTCTACGCGGTCTCGCTCACCCCCGATGACGGCACGCAGGATTGCTGCGGCCGGCTGCGCGTCGTGCAGGACGTGCTGCGCACCGATCTTGCCCCCACGATGTGGCGCGGGGCGAGTGGGCTCGACGTGCAGATCCGCCGCTTCACCGACGCAAGCCCCGTGGCCGGGGCGCGGATCGCGCTGATCGCCGGCAACAACGCGGTGCTCGCGAGCATCGCCACGGGCGCGGACGGCTTCGCCCATTTCGCCGCGCCGCTGCTGGGCGGAACCGCCGGCCAGGCACCGGTCGCGCTGCATATCTCCGGCCCGGCCGGCGATCCGAACGGGGCGGATTTCACCGTCGTCGATCTGTCCGCCTCGCCCTTCGATCTGTCGGATCGCGGCGTGTCCGGCCGGGCCGAGCCGACCCCGCTCGACCCCTATCTCTGGCTCGATCGCGGCATCTACCGCCCGGGCGAGACGATCCATCTCGGCGCGCTGTTGCGTAATCCCAACGGCAAGCCGCTGTCCGTGCCGCTGCACCTGATCGTGCGCCGCCCCGGCGGGCAGGTGTTTTCCGATACCGTCCCACCATGGACCGACGGCGATTCCGCGATCGTCCCGATCCGCCTCTCGCCCCGCGCCCAGGCGGGGATCTGGCGGGTCAGCCTCGCGGTGGATCTCAAGGCGCCGGCGCTGGCCGAGCGCAGCTTCACCGTCGCCGCCTTCGTTCCGGCGCGGCTTGCCGTCGATCTCGGCAAGCCCGCGCCGCTGCCGCCCGAGGCGGTCACGCCCTGGCCGATCGGCGTGCGCTTCCTGTATGGCGCCCCGGGCGCGCATCTCACCGGCACCGCGACCCTGCGCCTGACCCCGGACCCCACGCCGTTCCCGGCCTTCAAGGACTACGCATTCGGCCTGCGCGGGGAGATTTTCTCCGCCGCGCTGCGTAAGCCCGCGGTGCCCGAGACCGACGCGGCCGGCCATGCCTCGGTCCCGCTCGATCTCACCCACCTGCCCGACAGCAGCCATGCATTGCAGGCCGCGTTCGAGGTCACGATCAACGATCCCTCCGGCCGCGCGGTGACCGAGCAGATCACCCTGCCGATCCGCCCCACCGGTCCGATGATCGGGATCAAGCAGGATTTCCCGGGCGAGGCGGTCGATGCCGGCAGCCCCGCCGCGTTCGATATCGTCGCACTCGATCCCACGGGCAAACCGCTTGCGTTGCGCGCCGACCTGACCCTGGTGCGCCAGGACTACGAGTGGGGCGTGATCTGGAACGATCACGTGGCGCGCTGGCGCTTCACTTATGTGAACCGCCCGGTGCTGACCGAGCAGGTGGCGATCTCGCCCGACCGTCCGCTGCATCTCGCGCTGCCGAGGCTGCCCTATGGCCGCTACCGTCTGCGCCTGGTGCAAAGCGGCGGCGGGCTCGCCGCGACCTCGACCGTGTTCTATTCGGGCTGGGTCACCTCCAGCAATCCGGGCGTGCCGACGCGGGTGACGGTCGCGCGCGACCGCAAGCTCTATCCCGCCGGCGCGACGGCGAGCCTGCATGTCACCGCGCCCTTCGCCGGCCCCGCGACCTTGGTGATCGCCAACGGAGCGGTGCTGGAGACGCGCAATTTCACCTTGCCGAAAGGCGGCACCGATCTCTCGGTGCCGGTCTCGGCAAGTTGGGGCGCGGGGGCCTACGCGATCGTGCACGTGTTTCGCCCGGCCGAGGGACCCGGCGGGCCGGCGCGGGCGATCGGACTCGCCTGGCTCGGGCTGGAGCCGGGCGATCGCGCGCTGCCGATGCGGCTCGCGACCCAGCCCCTCTATCGTCCGGACCGCACCGTCACCTTCGCGGTCACGACAACGCCCGGCGCGTATGTCACCCTCGCCGCGGTCGATGAGGGCGTGCTGCGGCTGACGCATTTCGCCAGCCCCGATCCGGTCGGCCATTTCTTCGGCAAGCGCACGCTCGGCGTCGATATCGCCGACGAATACGCCGCGCTGCTGCGCCCGCCGAGCGGACAGGCGAGCGTCCTGCATCAGGGCGGCGGGGGCGATTTCGGCGCCGCCCAGGCGCCGGTGCCGCAACAGGTGGTCTCGCTGTTTGCGGGCCCGGTCCAGGCGGGATCGGACGGGATCGCGCGGATCAGCCTGCATTTGCCCGATTTCAACGGCCAGATCCGCCTGATGGCGGTCGGCTGGGCCGGGCGCGCGGTCGGTTCGATTTCGCAAGATATCACCTTGCGCCACAAGGTGATCGCCGATCTCCTGCTGCCGCGCTTCCTCGCCCCCGGCGATCACGCGACGATCGGGGTGATGCTGCAGAATCTCGACCTGCCGGACGGGCGGTTCACCGTGCATCTGACCGCGAGCGGCGCGGTGACGGGGCAGGCCAGCGCGACGCTCGATCTTGCTCCTGGGGCGCGGCATGTGCTGCCGGCGCTGCTCGGCGCGACCGCGCTCGGCACCGGACATGTCCGGCTGAC
>JAKAZN010000366.1 GCA_021815835.1 Pseudomonadota bacterium | reverse complement strand
TTCCGCCCCAACCCCAAGGCTCACCCCTGCCCGTGCCCCCGCTCCAACCCATCCGCGGCACCGCCGACCTCATCGGCGAGGATTCCCGCCGCCACCGCCACGTCATCGACACCGCCCGCGCGGTCGCCGCCACCTATGGCTGCGACGAATGGTCCACCCCCATCTTCGAAGCCACCGCCGTCTTCGCCCGCACCCTGGGCGAGACCTCCGACGTCGTTACCAAGGAAATGTACAGCTTCGAGGATCGCGGCGGCGACAGCCTCACCCTCCGCCCCGAAGGCACCGCCGGCATCTGCCGCGCGCTCGTCAGCAACGGCCTGACGCAGACCTTGCCGCAGAAAATCTTCTATGCGGGGCCGATGTTCCGCTACGAGCGGCCGCAGAAGGGCCGCTACCGCCAGTTCCACCAGATCGGCCTCGAACTGATCGGGGCGGCCGAACCGCTGGCGGACGCGGAAGCCATCGCCTGCGGCCACGCCATCCTGACCGCGCTGGGCATCGCCGACGGCGCCATCCTGGAGCTGAACACCCTGGGCGACGCGGAAAGCCGGGACGCCTACCGCGCCGCCCTGGTGGACTACTTCACCGGCCACCGCGAAGCGCTGTCGGAGGACAGCCGCACCCGCCTCGATCGCAACCCGCTGCGCATCCTCGACAGCAAGGACCACGGCGATCGCGCGCTGGTCGCCAATGCCCCCACCATTGCCCCGTTTCTCACCGACCCGGCCCGCACGTTCTACGACGGCGTGAAGCGCCATCTGGACCGTTTCGCCGTCCCCTACCGGGAGAACCCGCGCATCGTCCGCGGCCTGGACTACTACAGCCACACCGCGTTCGAATTCGTCACCGACCGGCTGGGCGCCCAGGGCACCGTGCTCGCCGGCGGGCGCTATGACGGCCTGGTGGCCGAGATGGGTGGCCCGCCCACCCCGGCCGTCGGCTGGGCCGCGGGGATCGAGCGCCTGTCGATGCTGCTCGCCGCCGCCCCGCCCGCCCCCGCCCCGGTCGCCGTCATCCCCGTGGGCGAGGAATCCGAAGCCGCCGCGCTCGACATCCTGCAAGCGCTGCGCCGCGCCGGCATCCGCGCCGAGACCGCGTATCGCGGCAATCTCCGCCGGCGGATGGAACGCGCCAACAAGATCGGCGCCCGCGCCGCGGTGCTGATCGGCGCCGACGATCTCGCCGCCGGCATCGCGCAGCTCAAGGACCTCGCCACCGGCGAGCAGGTCGCGGTGAAGCTGGCGGATCTGCCCGACCGGCTGCGATGAGCTTCGCGCTCAAGCTCGACCGGATCGCGGCGCGCACGGACGAATTGCGCGACCAGCTCGCCGGCGGCGTCACGGGGGAATCCTACGTGCGGGCGTCGCGGGAACTCTCCGACCTCGAACCGATCGCCGCGCGCATCGCCGAGCTGCGCGCCGCCGAACAGGCACGGGCGGAGGCGGAGAGCCTGCTCGCCGATCCGGAAATGCGCGAACTCGCCGAGGCCGAGCTGCGCGCGCTGAAGGATCGCCTGCCGGCGCTGGAGCACGAGCTTCGCATCGCGCTGCTGCCGCGCGATGAGGCGGACGAACGCAGCGCCATCCTGGAAATCCGCCCCGCTGCCGGCGGCGACGAGGCGGCGTTGTTCGCGTCGGAATTGTTCGCGATGTACCAGAAATACGCGGCGCTGAAGGGTTGGCGCTTCGAGATCCTGGACTACGCGGATACCGAGCTCGGCGGCCTCAAGGAAGGCATCGCCGAGATCACCGGGCGCAACGTCTTCGCCCGGTTGAAATACGAATCCGGCGTCCATCGCGTCCAGCGCGTGCCGGCGACCGAAAGCCAGGGCCGCATCCACACCTCCACCGTCACCGTCGCAGTGCTGCCGGAAGCCGAAGAGGTCGATGTGCGGATCGACGAGGGTGATCTGCGCATCGATGTCTATCGCGCGTCCGGCGCCGGCGGGCAGCATGTGAACAAGACCGAGAGCGCGGTGCGCATCACGCATCTTCCCACCGGTATCGCGGTGGCGATGCAGGAGGAGAAGAGCCAGCACAAGAACCGCGCCAAGGCGATGAAGATCCTGCGCGCGCGGCTCTATGAACAGCAGCGCGCCGCTCTGCACGCCACCCGCGCCGCGGACCGCAAATCCCAGGTCGGCACCGGGGATCGGTCCGAGCGCATCCGCACCTATAATTTCCCCCAGGGGCGCGTCTCCGACCACCGGATCAACCTGACGCTCTACAAGATCGACCGGGTAATGGTGGGCGAACTGGACGAGTTCATCGACGCGCTGACCGCCGAGGACCAGGCCGCGCTTCTGGCCGCCGAGGGGTGAGCGGGGCCACGCGCCGCGCCGCGCTCGCCTGGGGCGCCGAACGCCTGGCCGCCGCCGGGGTCGGATCGCCCCGGCTCGATGCGCGGCTGCTGCTCGCCCACGCGCTGGGCCTCGCCCCGGACGTCTTGCTTGCCGATCTGGACGCGCCGGGGGCGGCACCCGGCTACCCCGCGCTGATCGCCCGGCGCGTGGCGCGCGAACCCGTGGCGCTGATCCTGGGGCGGCGGGAGTTCTGGAGCCTCGATCTGGCGGTCTCCCCGGTCACCCTGATCCCGCGCCCGGACTCGGAAACGCTGATCGACGCGGCCCGCCTGGCCTTCGCCGGCAGCGCGCCGCCGGCGCGGATTCTCGATCTCGGCACCGGCACGGGCGCGCTGCTGCTGGCCGCGCTGGCCGAGTTTCCGGCCGCGTTCGGGGTGGGGGTGGACCGGGTTCCGGCCGCCGCCGCGCTTGCGCGCGCCAACGCCGACCGGCTGGGCTTCGCCGGCCACGCGGCGTTCCTGGCCGGCGACTGGGCGGGCGCGCTCGAAGCCCGGTTCGATCTGATCCTGGCCAACCCGCCCTATATCCCGAGCGGCGAGATGTCCGCCCTGATGCCCGAGGTCGCACGCCACGAGCCCGCCTTCGCGCTGGATGGCGGTCCCGACGGGTGCGACGCGTATCGCGCCATCCTGGCCGAACTACCGCGTCTCGCCGCCCCCGGCGCGGTGGCGGTGCTGGAGCTCGGCCAGGGCCAGGCGGAGGCGGTCGCGGCGCTGGCCCGGGATGCCGGCTTCGCGGGCACGGCGCGGGCCGATTTCGGCGGCATTCCCCGCGCGCTGGTGCTGCGCGCGACCCTCCCATGACCGGGGCGCGCGGGGGCCGGGGCAAAAACATATTTGGCAGGCGCTTGCGGAGCGGCTATGGAAGCGGTCGTGGCAGGGCCGGCGCGGCCCGGATGCCAGCCGAGCGCCCGCCGGGGCGCCCCTTTTTTTGTCCGCCGCGACACCGGGATGATGCATCCCGTCCGGCAGAATCCCGCCCGGCATGGCGCCGGCGGCAACAGGAAAGCGTGACGATACCCGAATGAACATGAAACGGATGCGCGGCCGTGGCCATCGCAATGGTGGCGGCGGAGGTGGCGGCGGTGGCGGTGGTGGTGGTCCGCGCGTTCATAGCGGCAGCAGCGGCGGTGCCACGCCGCTCAACCGGAATCACGTGTTCGACAGCAGCGGGCCGGATCTGCGGATCCGCGGCACCGCGCAGCAATTGTTCGAGAAATACCTCCAGCTCGGCCGGGACGCGACGT
>JAKAZN010000365.1 GCA_021815835.1 Pseudomonadota bacterium | reverse complement strand
TCAGCGCGAATTGCAACGCCAGCAGCCGGTAGCCCCATTGCACCCCGCTCTGGCCGGCGGTGATGACGCTGCCGACATCCGTATCGGCCAGCATGACGACCAGGCCGGGGCCGAACACGGCGAGGAAATGGGCAAGCCGGCGCGCGCGCGGCCGGCCAACGGACGGCGCGGCGGTGGTTTTCGGCATGGCGCGCGATCAGGCTCCGGCGCGGGCGACGTGGCGGCTGGCGCCGATCAGGATCGCCAGGGTCGCGACATAGGCCACCAGTTGCACGCCCATCGGCCGGTCGGAATAGCCGACCAGCGCCTGCAGCGCCTTGCCCAGCAGGCTGCCGGTGGAGAGCAGCCAGGACGTGTTCCAGAGCTGATAGCCGAAAGCCGGGATCAGATCGTCGCTGGCGAGCAGCGCCGCCGCCTGCCCCGCCATCCCGGCCGCGAGCAGGGCGATCAACCAGGACGTGACGCCGAACAGCCGGTGCAGCGGGATCGCCAGCAGGCCGCGATAGAGCAGCCAGGCGACCGCGCCGCCCGCCGCCAGGCCCGCCAGCCCGCCGCCGATCAGCGCCACGGCGCCCAGCCTCGCCGAGATCGCGATGCCATACAGGAACAGCACGATCTCCGATCCCTCGCGCAGCACGGCGACGGCGACGACCACGGCCAATGCGAACAGCGAGCGTTCGCCGTTCTGCACCGCGCCGCCGAGCGCCTTCATCTGTTGCGCGATCTCCCGCCCATGGCGGGCCATCCAGACCGTGTGCCAGCCGAGCATGAGCACCGCGAGGACCAGGATTGCGGCCGTGAACACGTCCTGGCCGTTGCCGGCGAGCGTGGTGGAGAGGACATCGATGAAGCCGGCGACGAGGCAGGCGCCGGCGATGCCGGCGACGACCCCGGCCGTGAGATAACGACCGCGGCCCCGGATGCCGATTGTCGCGGCCATGACGATGCCGACGATCAGCCCGGCCTCCAGCACCTCGCGGAAGACGATGACGAAACTGGCGAGCATCAGCGGACCTCGACGGTGCCTTTCGCGGTGTGCGGGTGGGTGACCTCATAGAACCCGTAGCGTCCGGGCGCGAGCGGTCCGCCCCAGACGCCGATGGTCTGGCCGGGGCGCAGGGGTTTTTCCACGCCGAGCGAGGGGCTGGCGAAGGTGTCGGGGGTGGTGTCGCGGCTGGTCACGAGGAAGTGGAAGCGCTTGCCGGCGGGGACGACCAGGTGGTCGGGGGTGAAGCGGTGGGCGAGCAGGGTGATGATTGCGGGCGGGGCGGCGCGCGCCACCCCGGGAAACACGGCGAGGGAGAATGCGGCGGGCAGGGCGCCCAGGAGCGCGATGGCCCCGAGCCACGCGCGGGTACGACCGGGGCGGTTGGTCGGGTCGCTCGTCTTCGGGCGCACGGGCAGCGGTCTCCTTTCCGGGGTTCGGCCATCTGATAACGCGAATAATTCGCAACTACAACCCCCGCGAGACCCGCCGTCGGGCCTACCGGGCGAACGCGCGTCCCCACCGCTCCCGCGTCGCGGGTGCGGCGGCGTGGCGCCCGCCCATTCTCACGCTTGCCGCGCGCGACCACGTGTGGCACGCGCTTGCGCCATTGCAGAACGCGACGCAGGGCGTCACCCTGGACCCGCGCCAGGCCCGCCCCCTGGCGCCCGGGCTGCCGCCCAAACCGTCGCAAGGCTTCGCATGAAACCGCGTTTCTACGTCTCGACGCCGATCTATTACGTGAACGGCGCGCCGCATATCGGCCACGCCTATACCTCGATCGCGGCCGACGTGCTGGCCCGCTTCAAGCGGCTGGACGGCTACGACGTGTTCTACCTGACCGGCACCGACGAGCACGGCCAGAAAGTGGCGCGCGCCGCCGCCGAGGCGGGGCTCGGCCCGCAGGAATTCGCCGACCGCGTGTCGGCCGATTTCCGCGACATGGCCGACAAGATGGGCGTCTCCTACGACGACTACATCCGCACCACCGAGCCGCGCCATCACCGTTCCTGCGCCGAGCTCTGGCGGCGGATCGCCGCCAACGGGCATATCTATCCCGGCCATTACGAGGGCTGGTACTCGGTCCGCGACGAGGCGTTCCACGACGAGGCGGAGCTGACCACCGCGGCGGACGGCACCAAGCTCGCCCCCTCCGGCGCGCCGGTGGCCTGGGTGCGCGAGCCGTCGTTCTTCTTCCGGCTCAGCGCATTCCAGGACAAGCTGCTGGAATTATACGAAACCCAGCCCGATTTCATCTTGCCCGCCGGACGCCGCAACGAGGTCGTCAGCTTCGTGCGCGGCGGGCTGCGCGATCTCTCGGTCAGCCGCACCAGCTTCACCTGGGGCATCCCGGTCCCCGACGCGCCGGGGCATGTGATGTATGTCTGGCTGGACGCGCTGAACAACTACGTCACCGCCTGCGGCTTTCCCGACCCCGAGGCGCCGCGCTGGAAATTCTGGCCCGCCGACGTGCACGTGGTGGGCAAGGACATCATCCGCTTCCATGCCGTCTATTGGCCCGCCTTCCTGATGGCGGCCGGGCTGCCGCTGCCCAGGCGCGTCTCCTCGCACGGCTGGTGGACCGTGGAGGGGGAGAAAATGAGCAAATCCCTGGGGAACGTGATCGAGCCGCGGGCGCTCGTGACACGCTACGGCCGCGACCCGGTGCGCTATTTCCTGCTCCGCCAGAAGCCGTTCGGCGATGACGGCACGATCAGCCATCCGGCGCTGCTGAGCCGGATCAACGTGGAACTCGCCAACGAGCTCGGCAACCTGGCGCAGCGCAGCCTGAGCCTGATCGCGCGCAACCTGGGCGGCAGGCGGCCGGGGAGGGGGGCCGGCACCGCCGAGGATGCCGAATTGCTGGACGCCGCCGCCGCGCTGCCGGAGGCCTTGCGCGAGCGGCTGGACCGGCAGGTGTTCAACGAGGCGCTGGAGGAGGCGTGGAAGATCGTCCGCGCCGCCAACGCTTATATCGACCGCCAGGCGCCCTGGGCGCTGCGCAAGACCGATCCGGCGCGTATGGAAGCCGTGCTGCGCGTGCTGGTCGATGTGCTGCGGGTGCTGGCGACGGGGCTCACCGCGTTCATGCCGGACGCGATGGGGCGGATGCTGGACCAGCTCGGCGTGCCGGCGGAGGCGCGGGATTTTGCCGGGCTCGCGACGATTTTGGCGGACGGGGAAGTGCTGCCGCCCCCGGTGGGGGTATTCCCGCGCCTGGTTGAGGACGAGGCCTGATCGGCGGCGGGGCTTTGTCGCGGCGACGGAAGATAAGCTACGGATGTTGATCGATTCCCATTGCCACCTCGACTATTTCACACCGGCCGAGCTGCCCGCGGTGCTGGACCGCGCCGCCGCGGCCGGGGTGGGGGAGATGGTCTCCATCGGCACCACCCTGGACAACGCCCCGGTGGTCACCGCGCTCGCCGCGACCCATCCCGGACTCTGGGCCACGATCGGGGTGCATCCACACCACGTCACCGAGGCGGAAATTCCGAATCCCGAGGCACTTGCAGCCCTGACCTCACCCACGCGCGTGATCGGGATCGGCGAATCCGGCCTCGATTATTTCTACGATCGCGCCCCGCGCGCGGTGCAGCAGGCGAGTTTCCGCGCCCATATTC
>JAKAZN010000364.1 GCA_021815835.1 Pseudomonadota bacterium | reverse complement strand
TCCTGGAAGGGGAGGGCGGCGGGTTTCGTGCCCATCGCCGCGGTCCAGGCGGCGCAGGCGAGGCGGAGGGGGGCGAGATCGGCTTCCAGGATCTCCGGGCGGTCCTGGGGGGCGAGGCCGCGATGCAGCGCCTCGGTCCAGAGGCGGATCGCGATCCCGGGGCCTTCGCGGCCCGCCCGTCCGGCGCGCTGGGTGGCGGCGGCGCGCGAGATGCGGGTGGTGACCAGGCGGGTGAGGCCGGAGCCGGGATCGAAGCGGGGCGCACGGCGGAAACCGCCATCGATGACGATGCGCACGCCGGGGACGGTGAGGGAGGTCTCGGCGATCGGGGTGGCGAGGATGATGCGGCGGGCGCCGTTGAGGTCCCCGGCGGGATCTGGGGTCAGGGCCTGATCCTGCGCGGCGGGCGGAAGATCGCCGTGCAGGGGAAGGATGCGGGCCTGGATGGGGCCGATGGCGGCCTCGGTGCGGCGGATCTCGGCCATGCCGGGGAGGAAGGCGAGGATGTCGCCCCGGTGCGCGGTGAAGGCGGCGCGGATGGCGGCGGCCATCGCTGGCGGGAGGTCGCGCGGGGTGGGGAGATCGCGCGGGGCATGGACGATAGTGACGTCGTGGGGGCGGGAGTCGCTGGTGAGGATGGCGGCGTCGAGCAGGGCGGCGAGACGGTCGGTGTCCGGGGTGGCGGACATGGCGATCAGGCGGAGCTCGGGGCGGAGGGTTCGTTGGAGGTCGCGCAGCAGGGCGAGGGCGAGGTCGGAATCGAGGCTGCGTTCGTGGATTTCGTCGAGGATGACGACCGCGGCGGCATCGAGGGTGGGGTCGGCGAGGAGGCGGCGGAGGAGGAGGCCCTCGGTCAGGAACTCGATGCGGGTGGCGCTGGAGACCGCGGCATCGAGGCGGGTGCGGTAGCCGATCAGGCCGCCGGCCTGCTCGCCGCGAAGATGGGCGATTCGGGTGGCGGCGGCGCGGGCGGCGAGGCGGCGGGGCTCGAGGACGAGGATGCGCTGATCGGCGCGCCAGGGTGCGTCGAGCAGGGCGGGCGGGACGAGGATGGTCTTGCCGGAGCCGGGCGGAGCGAGAAGCACGACGTTGCGCCCGGCGGCGAGGCTGGCGTGGAGCGCGGGAAGGAGGGCGGCGACGGGAAGATCGGGCATGGGGGGGGTTGTACAGGGTGGGACGACGGGTACACGACCCGGCGGATGATCGTGCCAGTATCGGGTAGGACCTAGTATCGGGTATGACCCAGTATCGGGTATGACCCGGTATCGGATATGACCAGCTTTCCCGACGGGTCCTGTTTTGGACGCCGACGGTGCGCGGGACGGGCGTTATCCCGCGGGGAACGCGGCTTCCATCTCACGGCGGAAGCGGTAGGCGGCATCGGCCTGGTCGATCCGCACATCCGCCCAGGTGACCGGGCTGCCCGCGGGCACGTCACGGATCAGGGGCACCCGGTTGGCGAGCCCGATCGGCAGGCCGCCGATGGCGAGGCTGCGCGCGGCGGGCATCAGCTTGCCCCAGACGCAGGCGCCCCCCTCCCCGTCCAGGATTTCGCCGGCAAGCAGCGCGCGTTTGGCGGTGGCCACGACGTCGCCACGAAACCCGGTGGGCGCGCCGGTCGGTTCGCCCCGCAAGGCCGCCGACAGGACCGAGACGTTCAGTTCGAGTCCGATCAGATGGAACGGGCGGAACAGCGCCGAAACGCGGCCCGAGGCATCCGTGGGCACGCCGTATTCGGCAAAGCAGGTCGCGGTGTAGTCGTTCGGTGCCTCGAACACCACATACACGCCCCAGCGGAGATCGTTGGCGACCTGGGTGCCGTCGCGGTGCAGCGAGGAGACCACTTCCACCTGGCCGCGATGATGCAGCGCGCCCTGGTTGCCGGGGCGGAGCATTTCCGCGAGCTCGTGGGTGCCGCAGGGGGGGAAGGCGAGACCGTCCGGCGGGGGGATGAGGCCGGTGGCATTGGCGACCGCGGCCATTTCGATCCCGGATTTGGTGCCGTCCAGAAAGGAATTGAACATCTGCGGGTTCATCCCGCCGGCGCGGGCCTGGGCTTCCGTCAGGCCGTAATAGGGCCAGACCGTTTCGGGGGTGGAGGCGTGGTATTCGGGCAGGTATTTCGTGCCCTTGCCGGCGGCGATCACGTCGAACCCGCAGGATCGCGCCCAATCGACCTGTTCGGCGATCAGCGCGGGCTGGTCGCCATAGGCCAGGGAATAGACCACGCCGGCTTGGGCCGCGTGTTTCGCGAGCAGGGGGCCGGCGAGCACGTCGGCCTCCACGTTGACCATCACGATATGCTTGCCGGCCGCGATCGCGGCGCGGGCATGGGCGATGCCGGCGGGGGCATGGCCGGTCGCTTCGACAACCACGTCGATATCGTCCGCGGCGATCATGCCGGCGGCGTCATCGGTGAAGCGCGTGGCGGCGATACGGGTTTCGTCCCAGCCGACGCGGGCGCAGGCAGCGCGGGCGCGATCGGGGGCGAGATCGGCGATGGCGGCGACCACGACCCCGGGGGTGGTGGGGATCTGCGCCAGGAACATGGAGCCGAACTTGCCGGCCCCGATCAGGCCGACGCGGACGTGCTTGCCGGCGGCGACGCGGGCGGCGAGCAGGCGGTGCAGGTTCATCTTCGGCGTTCCTTCCCCGGGAGCGGGCTTCCTACGGGAAGCCGCGCGCGCCGGGAAGAAGCGCCGAGCAGGAGGGCCGCGCCGGCGAGCACCGCGCCCGTGGGCGGCTCGGGCACCGGCACGGAGAAGGCGAGCGCGGTCGAGGATTGCTGGAAGCTGGCAGGGGTCGTGGCGGTGAATCCCAGGCTGGTCCCCGCGATGGTGCCGGTGCCGATGAAATCGGCGAAGAACCCGGGATCGATCGCGCCGGAAGCGGTGAGCAGCGGCCGGTCCGACACGCCGGCGATGCTGAGCAGCAGGTCGGTGGCGGAGGCACGCGGCGACCGCATCTGGTAGCGATAGGTCAAGGCGAGGCTGTAGCTGCCTGGGGCCGGGCCCGCTTCGTAGCTGGCCGCGCCGGGCGGGGCGGAGCCGTCCATCACATAGGCGGGGATGGTGAGCGGCGCCTGGCCGGCGACGGTCAGCACCGCCTGGTCCCAGGGGCCGGCGATGGCGATGGTCCCGGCCGCGACATCGAATGTCAGCGCCAGGGTGGCGTCCGTTCCGGCGCCGGAGCCGGCGGTGACGATCGCATCCAGTGTACCTGCGACCGTCCCGGCGCGGGCGGAGACGGGAAGAAGCAGCGCGAGGGCGAGGAAGGTGGCGCGGGTGGCATACATCGGTATGTTCCGGTTCCGTATCGGTGTTCATAGCCGCGACGCGTATCGCGCGCAAGAACAAAACCGGGGTGCGCCGTGAAAAGGCGCACGACCCCTTTGGCACGGCGCATGGGATGCGATGGTCGATGCGCGCGCCCGCCCTCGGCCTATCGCGGCGGGCGCGTCGCTAATCAACGCCGAGACAAACGGAGCGGGCCGACACCTTCCTTGCCTGGCGTTTCCCCTGGGTGGATCGGTCACCCATCGATACGGATGCCTCGCCCGTCGGGGCGTCCCTCGCGCCGTCATCGGCACGCTGCGCGGCGACCCCGAATCCCA
>JAKAZN010000363.1 GCA_021815835.1 Pseudomonadota bacterium | reverse complement strand
TGTTCCGGGTTGAGGCGGGCGCGCCATTCCGCCTCGGTCATCTCGACCGGGAAATCTTTGCCAGCCGTCGTGGCGCCGCCGCCGAACAATCGTCGCATCGCGTCTCTCCCGCGCGTGTGTTTCCAGGCTGGACCGCATCCCATCTGGGTCATATCCCGTCCCGGTCGTATATAGACCGGATCGGGCGGATGCGGAGGGGACGATGACGGGCTTTGGGGACGCTTTCGGCGCGGCGCTGGCGCCGGTACTGCCGGAGGACGCGGGGGTGGCGGCCTTGGCCGGGCGGGTCTGGCGGCCGGAGCTTGGCGGACCCTCGGTGGTGGCGGTGCGGGACGGGGGCCTGATCGACATCACCGCGGCCTTCCCGACCATGCGCGATCTCTGCGAGGCGCCCGATCCGGCCGCCGCGCTGCGGGCGGCGTCCGGGGAAGCGCTCGGCCCGCTGGATACGGTGCTGGCCAACACCCCGCCGGGCGCGCGCGATCGCACCCGGCCCTGGCTGCTGGCCCCGCTCGATCTCCAGGCCATCAAGGCCGCCGGCGTCACCTTCGTGGTCTCCATGATCGAACGCGTGATCGAGGAACGCGCCCGCGGCGATCTGTCCGCCGCGGTGGCGATCCGCGCCGAGGTGAACCGGCTGGTGGGCGACGATCTCGCCCGGCTGCGCCCCGGCTCGACCGAGGCGGCGCGACTGAAGCAGGTGCTGATCGCGCAGGGGGCGTGGAGCCAGTATCTGGAAGTGGGGATCGGGCCGGACGCGGAGATTTTCACCAAGGCCCAGCCGATGGCCGCGGTCGGCACGGGGATGGAGGCGGGGATCCACCCGGCTTCGGCCTGGAACAATCCGGAGCCGGAGGTGGTGCTGGCGGTTGCCTCCACCGGGCGGATCGTGGGGGCCACGCTCGGCAACGACGTCAATCTGCGCGACGTGGAGGGGCGCTCGGCGCTGCTGCTCGGCAAGGCGAAGGACAACAATGCGTCCTGCGCGATC
Source organism: Pseudomonadota bacterium (assembly GCA_021815835.1). GTDB lineage: Bacteria > Pseudomonadota > Alphaproteobacteria > Acetobacterales > Acetobacteraceae > JAJZVS01. The sequence continues at coordinate 2,626 of JAKAZN010000363.1, read as the reverse complement.
GGGCCGTTCCTCCGGCTGTTCGATGCCGGGTTCGGGCTGGACGCGATCCGGCGCACGACCGTCAGCCTGGAGGTGGCGGGCGCGGACGGGTTCCGGTTGACGGGGGCATCGTCGATCGCGCGGATCAGCCGCGATCCGGCCGATCTGGTCGCGCAGATGCTGAACGCGCATCACCCCTATCCGGACGGGGCGGTGCTGTTCCTCGGCACGATGTTCGCGCCGACCGAGGATCGCGGCGCGACCGGGCAGGGGTTCACCCACAAGACCGGGGATATCGTGACGATCGCGGCCCCCTTGCTGGGACGGCTGGTGAACCGGATGGCGCCGACCGATGCCTGCGAGGCCTGGCATTTCGGCGTGGGCGCGTTGATGCGGAACCTGGCGGCGCGCGGGAAGCTGGGCGCGCGGCCGGGATAGGCCGCGCTCGTTGAGGCCCTGTTAACCGCGCGCGGTCAGGATGGCTTACCCCAGCGCGGACCAAGCCGATGATGCCGCCGCCATGATGCCGCCGCTCTCGCGCGAGCGGCTGCTCGCCTTCGCCTTCGCGCCCGCCGATTTGCTGGTCGCGCTGGCGCCCGACCTCACCATCGCCTGGGCGGCCGGGGCGTTTCCGGCGCGCTTCGGCGCCCCGGCCGAGGCGATGCTGGGCCGCCCGGTCGCCTGCCTGATCGCGCCCGGCGATCACCCGGTGCTGGAGACCAGCCTGCGCGCCGCCGCCTTCGCCGGCCGGGTCCCGCCCGTCGCGGTCCGGCTCGCCGATCCCGCCGCCACGCCGTTCGCGTTGTCGGCGCTGGCCCTGCCCGGACCGGAACCCGCCTTGTGCGTGAGCCTCGGCCCGCTGCCCGCCGCCGCGCCGGCCGCTCCCGCCAGCCCGGAGGAAGACCCCGCGTTCCGTCACGCGGTGGAAGCGCGGCTGCGCGCCGGCGCGCCCGCGGTGCTGAACCTGCTCGACATTCCCCTCGATATCCCGGTCGCGCCCGCCGCCGCCGAGGCGGTGCTGGGCCGCCTACCCGGCGCGCTTGCGGTCGGGCGCATCGCGCCGGGGCGCTATGGGGTGCTGGGCGAAGCGGGCCAGGACCTCGCCCGACTGGTCGCGGCGGTGGAAACCCTCGTCTCCGCCGCCGGCGGCGACGCCGCCCGGGTGCGCGGCGCGGCGCTGCCGTTGGAGGCCGGCACGCTTTCGCCCGGCCAGGCGGTGCGGGCGCTGCGCCTCGCGCTGGGGCGGTTCGCCGCCGGCGACCAGGCGGTACTCGGCCACGCCAGCGTGGGCGCGGGCCTCGCCGGCCTGGTCGCCGAGGCGGGCGCGGAAGCCCAGGCCATTCGCCGCGTCATCGCCGAACGCCGCTTTCGCCTGGCGTTCCAGCCGGTCGTGGCGCTGGAGGACCGGGCGATCCATCATTACGAGGCCCTGCTGCGCCCCGATCCCGCCGCCGCCGGCCCGCGCACCACCCAGGAATTCGTCACCATCGCCGAGGCGATGGGCCTGTCCGAAGAGCTCGACATCGCCGTGATCGCCGAGGTCCTGGCCCGCCTCGCCGACGCGCCGGAGGCCGCGCTGGCGGCGAACATCTCCGGGCTGTCGTTGCAGAGCGCGGGGTTCCGCGGCCGGCTGCTGGAGATGCTGCGCCCGCATGGCGGCGGCGCGCTGCTGATCGAGTTCACCGAGACCGCCGAGATCGAGGACGTCCCCGCCGCCGCCGAAACCCTGCGCCAGTTGCGCGCCGCCGGCGTGCCGGTGTGCCTCGACGATTTCGGCGCCGGCGGGGCGGCGTTCCGCTACCTGCGCGAGTTCCGCGCCGATTACGTGAAGATCGACGGCGGCTTCGTCCAGCGCGCCACCCGGACCGGCCGCGATCGCGCGATCCTCGCGGCGATGATCGAGGCGGCGCGCCGGGTGGGCGCGTCGATCATCGCCGAAATGGTCGAGACCGAGGAGCAGGAGGGCCTGATGCGGACCCTCGGCGTGCCATACGGCCAGGGCTGGCGGTTCGGCCGGCCGGGAGCCCTGCCGCGGGCATAGGACGCGGCCCGGGTGCTGCGTTTGCGAACCTGGTATCTCTGCACAGAGATTTTGACGGGTTGCGCGCCCCGGTGCGCCGCCCCGGTGCCGTAGGTTCAGGCTTCCGCAGATGGACGGCTTTGGGTGGGAAGCGGACCGTCCGGTTCTGGCTCGACATGCGCTGTTATCAGCCAGTCCTGATCAACGTCCTGGCGTACGCTCATTGCGCCGTACGAACGGTCACAACAACCGCCGTTGGAGAGAAGCAGCAAGAAACGGATGGCGAAGGCATCGCCGGTCTGGTTTGGTCAAGTACTGCCCGTATGGAGGAGTTCATGGGATTTCGTGTAACCGGCCTGCCTGCCGAACCTTTCCAGCATCTGTTTGGGTTGCCCGAAGAAGAATTATCCAAGTATGATGTCAAGCGCTACATTGCTGACGAGAACCCAGGGTTTCCGTGTCGCATTGAAATGCGTGACGCTGAGCTTGGCGAGCCGTTGCTGCTGCTCAATCACATCTACCAACCAGCCAATGTAACTGCTCACCCCCCAGCCGCAGTCATCCGGCTGGGATGACCGCCTGCCCCGCGAGGGCTGCGCGTAGAGCCGCCAGGGCGATGATGCCATG
>JAKAZN010000362.1 GCA_021815835.1 Pseudomonadota bacterium | reverse complement strand
AACACGACCTCCTTCATCTCGGGCGAGAACACGCGCAGGATCAGGAACAGATCCGCATCCTCGGTTGTCGAGGACACGAACAGCCTGGCCGCGATCGGTCCGGTGATCTCGACCGGCGCGATCAGCGGCGGGGTGAGGAGCGTCACGCCGCCGCCGAACCCTTGATAGGTCGTCGTGGCGGCGGCGCGCTGCGGCGTGGTTCCGAGGGTAAGCTCCGCGAGATCGAGATAGTATCGGGTCCATTGTGTCCGCCCCAGGGGCCACTCGGCCTCGGCGCGCTCGACGAACACCTCGCCGGGGTGCCGCACCTGCAGCAGGACGCGCGGCTGCTGCGACCAGCCGGTGTCCTCGCCTTTCAGGAAATGGCCGAAAAAGCGCTTCTGGATGGCAAGGCCATAATCCGTATAGAAATGGGTCCAGTGCTCGATACCGTGCACTTCGAGCCATTTCCGGTCCGCTGCGGCGCGCAGGAAGCCCTCGAAATTGCCGCGCGGGTGCAGCCCCTGGCCACCCCAATTGGCGGCCGAAAGGAACGGCACAGCAACCTTCGACCAATCGGGCATGCGCGAGGTCCAGTAGGGATCGCTGGCGAGCCGGTTGGCGCGCACGTCGGTCAGGAAGTCGCGGCGGTTGGCGCCCAGTTGTTCCTCCGTCAGCGTCTCCGGGCCGGAGGCCAGTTCGCCGTTCATCCGGCTGCGCAGCCCCCGCTTGCCGCGCCCGTGCTGCACCGGCCAGATCTGGCCAACCGGCCAGTCGCCGGCGAATCCGTTGCAGAGAATACCGCCGTGGCGGCCCATGTCGCGGTAGAAATCCGCCGCGCCCTCCCAGATGCACATCGCGACCAGGTGCTTCGGGGCGCGGGTCGCGACCTGCCACTGGTTCATCGCGTAGTAGGAGATACCGTTGAGCCCGACCTTGCCGTTCGACCAGGCCTGCGTCCCGGCCCAGTCGATGCAGAGCGCGAAGTCGTCGGCCTCGCGCGCCGACCAGATGTCGATCATGCCCGGCGAGCGGCCGGCGCCGCGGCTGTCGATCCGCACGACGGCATAGCCGTCCGGGACCCATTTCTCAGGATCGACCACCTCCCAGTTCTGGTATTTGTTGGACGAGCCGGCGGGCACATCCGGGTGCTCGGCACACATGATGTGCCATTGGTCCTTGTAGAGGTCATCGAAATGGACCCATTTGCCGTAGGGACCATAGGTGACGATCACGGGAAACCGGCCGGGGCCGGGCGGGTGATAGACATCGGCGCGCAGCACCAGCCCGTCGTCCATCGCGATCGGCACGTCCCAGTCGATGCGCATGCCGTCGCGGAGTTCGCTGCGGAGCATCTGCATGGCGTTCCCTCCCGATGGGTTTCTAGCGCCCGGATGGGCCGCGCTGGGCCGCGCTCAGCCCGCCGCGCTGGCCGATCCGTTGCGGCAATTTCAGGCCCTCGATCGGAGCGCTGTAAGGGCCCGGGCCATCCTTCTGACGCACCAAACGCATCAGGTCGAGGCTCGCCGGCTTGCCCCCGGCGAAGGCGTCGTTGATCCAGTCGGCCAGGCACCCGTAGAAGGCCGTGCCGCCGAAATTCTCCACCCCGCGCGGGACATGGAAGTCGTTTTCGACTACCCACAGTTCGCGCGGCGGCGGCACCAGCCGATAGACCGCGAGCACCTCGTCCAGCGGTGCCAACGGATCGTATTCCCCGACCACCTGCAGACACGGGCAGGCGATCTGCGGCGCCAGCGCATCGAGCGTCATATCTTCCGCCATGGCATCGAATTCGGCCTCGTCATGGATGCCGGCCATGTACATGAACACCTGCTTGAAGCGCGGCGAGGCCTGTTCGAAGATCGCGCGCTTCGGCCCATAGCAGGCCGCCGCGGTGGCAACGGCTTGCACCCGCCGGTCGATGGCCGCGATCTCCATGCCCCAGTAGGATCCGAACGAGAATCCGGAGACGGCGATGCGCGTGGCATCCACCTCCGGCCGGGTCACCAGCCAGTCGATCGCCGCCTGGCCCGCGCGCCGGTAATTCTCGGCGGTGACGCGGATCTTGCGCAGGTTGCTGGTGCCCTGGCCGGGGCCGTCGATATGCAGGCAGTTCAGGCCGCGCGCAACGAACGGATGGTGAATGGCATCGATGGTGGCTTCCTTGGTCATGTCCATGCCGGGGATGAACAGCACGGTCGGTGCCTTCGGGCGCCCCGGCAGCATGTGCAGCACGCCCTGGATGAAGACATCACCGAACGGGATCTCTACGCGTTCAATCGGGTGTGGTGCATACTCCATGACCTTCTCGAAGCAGTCCAGCAGCTTGCCGTGCAGGTAGATCTTCTCCGGGTTGTCGTCTTCGAAGATGGCGTGCTGCGCCTCGCGGTATTGCTCGCCGGCGAGCCAGTAGAGCTCGGCGGCGGTCACGTGATGGCCGGCGGCCTCGGCGGCGCGGGCGATCTGTTCGATGTGCCGCGCGTGCTTTTCCACCACGCGCGGGATCATGGCGTAGGACTTCACCTCGGCCGGGACGATGCGCTGGTCGTAGGCGAAGTTGATCACCCGGCCGGTGGTCTTGACCATGTGATCAAGCAACCACTGCTGGCTGTCGCGGCGGCGTTCGGTCTTGATCGGCATCGGTTGGTCCACCCCCGGCGATGTGACCGCTATTTGATCGCCAGCGGATTGATCGGCGAGCCGACCGCGCCGGTGATCGGCAGTGCCGGTGCGACGAACATGAACTCGTAGCGCTGATCGGCGGCGCAATCAGCGGCGAGCTCGGCAAGGGTGAAGATCTCGCCCACCGACAGGCCGATGATCGGGATCGCGATCCAGTGCCAGGGCTGGGCGGCATCGACGGTCTGGTTGGGCCGCACCTCGACGCCCCAGGTATCGGTGGCGATCGCCGCGACCTGGCGCGCATGCAGCCAATCCAGCGTCTCGAACGCGAGGCCCGGGGCGTCGCCGCCGGAATACCCGTCCCAGGTTCCGGCGGCGAGCTTCGCGTCCAGATGCCCGGTGCGCACCAGCAGGAAGTCGCCGCGCCCGGCACGGACACCGAACCGGGCTTCCGCCTGATCCAGAATTTCCGGAGTGATCCCGAACCCGTCGGGCAGCCAGTCGAGGCCGAGCATCCTCGGGATGTCGAGCAGCACGCCGCGCCCGACCATCTTCGCGCGCGTCTGTTCGATGCCGCACTCCTGCGCGCCGAAGCTGGTGACGGTACGGCAGTCGCGCCCGTTCCACATCCGGTCGCCGTAGAAGATGTGCCCGAGACCGTCCCACTGCGTGCCGCATTGCGTCGGCATGATGATCATGTCGTCGGCGCCGCGGATCTTGCGGTGGTCGAGCACCCCCGAATAGGCGTCGGTCCCGGCGCGCAGCATGACATGGATCGGGTTGAACCGGCCGATCGCGCCGTAGTTGCTTTTCGCGCCCTGTGGCCCCTTCTCGTCGAAGGGAAGAGCGAGCGACATCACCTTGCCCTTCCGCACCAGACGCGCGGCGGCGACAATATCCTCAGCCTTGGTATAATTGAGGGTACCGATCTGATCGTCCGACCCCCATCGCCCCCAGTTCTTGAGCCGCCCGGCGGCGGCGTGCAGGTCGTCCAGCGTCAGCTTGCGCAGTGGCGTGGCA
>JAKAZN010000361.1 GCA_021815835.1 Pseudomonadota bacterium | reverse complement strand
GGAAACAATCCCTCCGGATCGGCGCCGGAGAGAGTGAATTCGTCGGTGTGGCAGATGCCGGTGGCCTTGATCTCCACCAGCACCTCGCCGGCGCGGGGGCCTTCGAGATCGACCTCCTCCAGGCTGAGTTTTTCCCCCGCCTTGCGGGCCACCGCGGCGCGCGTCTTCATCGCTCTGCTCTCCGTTGTCGCGAGGCGGGCAGAGTGCGGGCACGCGGAACGGGGCGCAAGCTCAGCGCCGCCCGCGCGCGAGCCCGAGCGCGATCAGCAGCACGCCGAGCACCGCGAGGTTCAGCGCCACCACCGCCGTGCCGGTCGCCGGCGACAGCGCGGGCAGGCTGCGGAACAGCGCCCATTCGCCGCCGCCGATCATGATCGCGCCGGCCACGATCTGAAGGATCGTGACGATTCGCATGGCGCGGGACTGTTCCGGGGTCATGCTCTGCCTCTCTCTCCGCGCGCGGCGGCCACCATCGCATTCCCGCCGGGGCGCGGTCCAGCCGGGCTTTGCAACGCGGCGCGCCCCGGCTATCCCGGCCGCCGCACCCTTCGGGAGAGGAACCGCCCATGATCGTCGATCTGCGCATCTACACCTGCAAGCCCAACCGGATGGGCGAGTTCGTCGCGCTCTACAAGGAATTCGCCTGGCCCTTGCAGCAGAAATACCTCGGGCGCTGCCTCGGCTGGTACACCACGGTGGAAGGTCCGCTCAACCGGGTGGTGCATCTCTGGGGCTACGACGACCAGGGCGACCGCGAGCGCCGCCGCAACGCGATGGCCGCCGATCCCGCGTGGCAGGACTTTCTGCGCCGCGGCGCGGAACTCGGCGTGGTGGTCGATATGCAGAACCGGATCCTGAAGCCCACCGATTTCTCGCCGGTGCAGTAACGACGGAAATCTCCCCTCCCCTTGCGGGAGGGGAGGGGTCCGCTCACGGCTCACGCTTCTGCCCGACCCGCCGGCCGACCCCGCGCGGGACCGGCAGCATCGCCTCGGCGGCCACCGCCGCCTCCAGCGCTGCCCTGGTCGCCGCCGGCCAGGGGGCGGTCCGGCGCGTGCCCATGTCGATATGCACGCACATCAATTCATGCAGCGCGAGCCGCGCGTGACTGACGCCGTGATGCATCTCGTGGACGAAATGCAGCCGCTTCGCGTCCACGCCGAGCAGGCGCGTGGTCACGACCACGGCCTCGCCCTCGTTCACTTCCTGCTCGTAGAGCGTGTGGGTTTCCACCACGAAGGACGAGTCGCCGGACCGGGCGCGATAGGTCGTGCCGATATCCAGCGCCTCGTAGGCGCGATCGGTCGCGTGGTCGAACACCACGATGTAGTAGGCGAGGTTCATGTGGCCGTTGGAGTCGATCCACTCCGGACGGACCCGCGTTTCATATCGGGGCAGGGGCATGGAAACGCAGCTTGTTGATCCCGCGCGGCGCGGTCAAGTTGCGCCGATGCCCGCCATCACCCCGAACACCCCCCCGGCCGGCCCCTTGGCCGGCCCCTTGGCCGCCCCCTTGGCCGGCCCGCGCGACGGCCTGTCCCGGCCCGAACGCTGGCGCGCGATGACGACCATCGCCATCGCGGTGGCGATGTCGGTGCTGGACACCGCGATCGCCAATATCGCGCTGCCCACGATCGCGGCCGATGTGCACGCCTCCCCGGCCGCCTCGATCTGGGTGGTGAACGCCTATCAGCTCGCGGTCACGGTTTCGCTGCTCGCCTGCGCCGCGCTGGGCGACATCATCGGCTACAAGCGGGTCTATTGGACCGGGCTGCTGGTGTTCACCCTGGCCTCCGGCGCCTGCGCGCTGTCCACGTCGCTGCCCATGCTGGTGATCGCGCGGGTGATCCAGGGCTTCGGCGGGGCGGGGATCATGAGCGTCAATACGGCGCTGGTGCGCTTCATCTATCCGCGCGACCAACTGGGCCGGGGGATCGGGTTCAACGCCTTCATCGTCGCGGTTGCCTCGGCCACCGGACCCTCGATCGCCGCGGCGATCCTGTCGGTTGCGAGCTGGCACTGGCTCTTCGCGGTGAACGTGCCGCTCGGGATCGTCGCGCTCTGGTACGGCGCGCGGGTGCTGCCGGCGACACCGCGATCCGGCAACCGGTTCGACCTGGTGGGGGCGCTGCTGAACGCCGCCGCGCTGGGCTTGCTGATGATCGCCGTCGATGGGCTGGGCCGGGGCGAGAACCGGGTCCTGGCGGGGATCGAGCTCGTTGCCGCGATCGGCTTCGGCCTGGTGCTGATCAACCGCGCCCGCGCGATGACCGCGCCGCTGCTGCCGGTGGATTTGTTCCGCCGGCCGGTCTTCGCGCTGTCGGTGGGCACCTCCATCTGTTCGTTCATGGCCCAGACGCTGGCCTATGTCGCGCTGCCGTTTCTGTTCGAGGATGTCGGGCATCGTTCGCAGATCGCCACCGGCCTGCTGATGACGCCCTGGCCCGCGATCGTGGTGGTCGTGGCCCCGATCGCCGGGCGCCTGTCCGATCGCTCCGCCCCGGCCCTGCTGGGCGCGGCCGGGCTTGGGGTGATGACGGTGGGGATGGCGCTGCTGCTGACCCTGCCGGACGGCGCGAGCTGGGCGGATATCGCCTGGCGCATGGCGGTGTGCGGCTTCGGCTTCGGCTTCTTCCAATCCCCCAACAACCGGCTGCTGCTGGGCGCGGCGCCGCCCGAGCGCAGCGGCGGGGCGAGCGGGATGCTCTCGACCGCGCGGCTGCTCGGCCAGACCACCGGCAGCGGGCTGGTGGCGCTGAGTTTCGGCCTGGGCGGCGCGGCGGGCGCGGGGATCGGCTGGGGGGTGCGGCTGTCGCTCGGCATCGGCACCGCGGCGGCGGGGATGGCCTGCGTCATCAGCCTGCTGCGGCTCGGCCAGATGCGGAGTGCCCGATGACCGAGGGGGCGATGCGCACCTCCACCCGCAAGATGCCGGTCTGGGACCTGCCGGTGCGGCTGTTCCACTGGGGGACAGTCCTGCTGGTGCTCGCGCTCTGGGTGACCGAACGGTGGAACTGGATGGCTTGGCACATCCTCGCCGGACAGACCCTGCTCGCCCTGGTGATCTTCCGCCTGCTCTGGGGCCTGTTCGGCAGCGAGTCCGCGCGCTTCGCCAGCTTCCTCCGCCCGCCCGCCGCGGCGTTCGCCCATCTGCGGGAGATCTTCCGCCGCGACCCCGACACGACCCCGGGCCACAATCAAGCCGGCGGCTGGATGGTGGCGGGGCTGCTCGCCCTGCTGCTGGCCGAGAGCCTGATCGGCGTCTTCGTCAACAACGACGTGGCCGACGAAGGCCCGTTCACCGAGCGCGTGCCCGCCGCCGTGCTGAACCTGGCGAGCGACCTGCACGCCTGGCTGTTCCAGGTCCTGCTCGGCGCCGTCGCGCTGCATCTGACGGCGATCGCGATCTATGCGCTGGTGAAGCGGCAGAACCTGGTCGGGCCGATGCTCACGGGGCGCAAAATTCTCCCCGCCTCGATCCCCCCGCCTCGCATGGCCGGCCTCGGCCGGGCGGCCCTGCTGGCCGCGCTGGCCGCCGCGGCCTCGTGGGCGCTGGGCCAATACGGATAGAAGCGCCCCGCCCCTTGGCCCGCCCCTTGGCCCGCCGGGCCTGTGTGCTAAAGCCGCGC
>JAKAZN010000360.1 GCA_021815835.1 Pseudomonadota bacterium | reverse complement strand
CTTGTCCTCGGTGCCCTCGATCCCGGCGCGGGGGACGGAACGAATGAAATCGAGCGAGCGGCTGACCCGGTCCTTCAGCGCCGCGAAGGTCTCGCCGTCCGCGTTCGGGAACTCGGGCAGCGCGACGCCGGCGAGGCGGCCGGGGGCGAAGCGGGCGAAATCGCTCGCCTGGCGGACCTGGCGGGCCATGGTGAACATGTCGGGAAAGAACCGGGCCTGGAGGAACGCCGCTTCCTCCAGCTTCTTCTCTGCCGCGTGGGCGGCCGCCTTGTCCAGGATCGCGGCGAGCGTGGTCATCACCTGGGTGCAGACGGGCACGCAGGCATCGTACATCGAGAAGGCCATGGTGGGTTTCCTCCGCTTCGGGTTCGGGATGTCGGGGAGGAGTGAAGCCGATGCGCGCAGGCGGCGCAATCCAAGGATCGCCCAACCGGATCACTCAGTACGCCGTCAGTCCGCCGTCCACCAGCATGACCTGCCCGGTGACATAGGCGCTGGCGGGGCTCGCGAGCCAGCGGATCGCCTCGGCGATTTCCTCGGCCCGGGCAAAGCGCTTCAGCGGAATCCGTTCCGTCATCGTGCGCCGGCGTATCGGATCGGCCAGGATCCTCGCCCGCGATTCCGTCTCCGTCGTGCCCGGCGCCACCGCGTTCACGCGGATGGCGTGCGCCGCCCACTCGATCGCCAGGATGCGCGTCATGTGGCTGATGCCGGCCTTGGCGATGCCGTAGCCCGCAACGCCGGCAAACCCCACCGTGCCATGGGTGGAGGACAGGCTGACGATCGCGCCGGGACGCGATGTTTCGATCCAGTGACGGCCGACCGCCTGGGACATGAAGAAGGCGCCGGTCAGGTTGACCGCGATCGCCTGTTCCCAGTCGGCGCGCGTGATCTCGATGGCCGGCTTCACCAGCGGCACGCCGGCATTGTTCACCAGCACGTCGATCCGGCCGAACCGCGCCAGGGTCGCGGCCAGCGCGGCCTCCACGCTGGCCTGCGCGCGCAGATCGAGCGCGATCGCCAGCGCGGCGCCGCCCGCCCCCGCCACCGCCGCGACCGTCGCGGCCAGGCTGTCGGTCGCCAGGTCCGTCACCGCGACATCGCAGCCATCGGCGGCGAGCGCGCGGGCCGCGGCGGCGCCGATGCCATAGGAGGCGCCGGTGACGAGGGCCACGCGGCGGGCGGGGTCGGCCATGGGCTTGTTCCTCCGGATCGCCCCGCTGCACGCGCGGGGCGTTGTCCGCTACACTGCCATACCAACCGCTTGCGGAGGAGAGACGCCCATGCCGAGCATCACCATCGACGCCACCGACGGATCGGGCAGCTTCGCCGCCCATGTCGCGGAACCGAAAGCGGGGTCCGGCACGGCCGGCGTCGTGGTGCTGATCCAGGAGATTTTCGGCGTGAACCAGGCCATGCGCGATACCGCCGCCTGGGTCGCCGACATGGGCTTCATCGCCATCTGCCCCGACCTGTTCTGGCGCATCGAGCCGGGCGTCGATATCACCGACAAATCCGAGGCCGAGTGGAACAAGGCCTTCGCGCTGTTCAACGCCTTCGACCAGACGAAGGGGATCGCCGACATCAAGGCCACCGTCGCCGCCGCGCGCGCCCTGCCGGGGGCGAACGGACGCGTCGGCACCATGGGCTACTGCCTGGGCGGGCGGCTTGCCTTCATGATGGCGGAACAATCCGATGCCGATGTGAATATCTCCTACTACGGCGTCGGCCTGGACGGGCTGCTCGGCGATCTGGGGAAGATCGCGAAGCCGCTGGTCGTGCACATCGCCGATAAGGACGCGTTCTTCCCCGCCGAGGGGCGCGCGAAAGTGGTCGCCGCCCTGGCCGGAAACCCGCGCATCGCCTGCCATGTCTATCCCAACGCCGATCACGCTTTCGCGCGGGTGAACGGGGTGCATTGGGACGGGCGCAGCGCCGCCATCGCCAATGGCCGCAGCGCGGAGGCGCTGGTCGCGGCGCTGGGCTAGCCCGCCGCCGGGGCCAGCACGCCGCGGCGCAACTGGTCCTCCTCGATCGAGAGGAACAGGGCGCGGAAATTGCCTTCCCCGAAGCCCTCGTCGCCCTTGCGCTCGATGCACTCGAAGAAGATCGGCCCGATCGCCTCGGCGGAAAAAATCTGCAGGAGCACCCGCGTCATCGCCCCGGCGCGCGCGCCCAGCGGGATCGCGCCTTCCCCATCCAGCAGGATCCCGCAGACGCGCAGCCGGGCCAGATCCTCCCCGTGCCCCGGCACGCGGGCCTCCAGCCGTTCGTAATAGGTCTCCGGCGGTGACGGCATGAACGCGAGCCCCCGCGCGCGCAGGGCTTCCACGGTGGCATAGATGTCGGCGCAGCCGCAGGCGACGTGCTGGATGCCCTCGCCGTTGTAGCGGCGCAGATATTCCTCGATCTGGCTGGCATCATCGGCCGATTCGTTGATCGGGATGCGGATCTTGCCGTCCGGGCTGGTCAACGCGCGCGAGAACAACCCGGTATATTCGCCGCGGATGTCGAAGTAGCGGATCTCGCGGAAATTGAAGATGCGTTCGTAGAACCCCGACCAGACATCCATCCGCCCGCGCCCGACATTATGCGTCAGGTGATCGATATAGCGCAGCCCCTGCCCCTCCGGCGCCGTGTCCGCCGCCCCGGTCCAATCGAATTCCGCCGCGAACGCCGCGCTGTCGCGCTCGACCAGATAAAGCAACGACCCGCCGATCCCCAGCAGCGCCGGCGCATCGATCCCGCAAGCCGCCGCCGGCCCCGGCGCGGCCCCGAGCGACAGCGCGCGCCGCCAGGCGTGATCGGCATCGACCACACGGAACGCCATGGACGGCGCGCAGGGTCCATGCGCGGCGGCGAATCGCGCGGCGTGGCTGTCGGGTTCCTCGTTGACCAGGAAATCCACCCCGCCCTGGCGATAAAGCGTGATCGCTCGCCGCCGGTGCCGCGCGACGGGGGCGAAGCCCATGGTCGCGAACAGCGCGTGCAGCCGCGCCGGATCGGGATCGGCGAATTCGACGAAGGCGAACCCGTCGGTGCCGGCGGGATTTTCCGCGCTGACGCAGGCGGGCGGCGCGTCGTGCGGGAACGGACCCATGGCGAACTCCTGTCGATCGCGGCATCGCAGCATGACCTCGCCGGACGCGGGTGGGAAGCCCCGATAGGCGGCCCCGGCGTTCGTCCTGCACGGATGCTGCCCTTCCGGCGCCCCCCGATCGCGGCGATACTGCGGGCCGATCCGCGCGCAGGGAGCTTGCGATGGCGCAGCCGCCGGACTGGGTGACGATCCGCGTCTTCCTCGCCACGCTGGAGTGCGGCAGCATCACCCGCGCCGCCGATCGCTGCGCCATCGCCACCTCGGCCGCCGCCAAGCGATTGCAAGTGCTGGAAGCCGATTGCGGCGTGGCGCTGCTGGAGCGCACCGCGCGCGGCGCGCGCCCGACACCGGCGGGCGAGGTCTTCGCCCGCCACGCCCACGGCCTGCGCGACCTGGCCGCGCGACTCGCCGGCGATCTCCGCGCCTTCGCCGCCGGCGGCCTGGGCAGCGCGCGCCTGCACGCCACCGCCTCCGTGCTCGCCGGCGCGGCGCTGCCCGACGCGCTGGCCCGTTTCGCCGCCGCGCATCCGGGC
>JAKAZN010000359.1 GCA_021815835.1 Pseudomonadota bacterium | reverse complement strand
ACGGATCGGGATTGAGGTTGATCGCCACGACGCCGTAATCCTTCACGGACCGTTCGAGCTCGGAGATGCAGGTGCGGGGATCGACGCCGGGGGATTGCGGCAGCATCGCCGCGCCGATGAAGTTTCGCGGGAACAGCTGCGCCACGCGGTAGCAGAGCTCGTTGCAGATCCCCGCCCAGACCGAACTCGTGCGGAAATCGCCGATATGGTGCGCCATGAAGCTGGCTTGCGGCGAGAAGATCGTCAGGTCGCTACCGCGCGTGCGCATCAGGCGGAGCTGATTCGTCTCGACACTTTCCCGCAATTCGTCATCGCTGATCCGCAGATCGGATGGTTTGGGTCCCGCATCGGGGTTCGACAGCGCGGCGATCTGGCGCTCGCGCCACTCGCGCAGCGCCTTGGGCGCGGTGGTGTAGTGGCCGTGGCAATCGATGATCATCGGGCATTTCCTCCTGGGGGCGGGATGGCGCGATTGCGCCGGCGACCGCTTGCGGCCGGACGATAGCATCGGGACAGGGGGCGGGCGCGATCCATCGCGGGTCCAGGATGGGGATGGGTCCGCTCCGCCGCCACACGGCGGGGCAGGCCCGATCCGAACGATCGCGCTGGGGCCGGTCTGTTTGCGTTTCCCGCCCGCGCGCGACCAAGCCTGTTCGTCGCCGCGGGATCGCCGGCCGCGCCGGTTGCCGGTGCGGACCACGCAGGTATGGCCGAAGCCGCGCCGCAGGCCAACCGGCTTTCGCGGGCTATCAGCTATAGCGATCCGTTATGGGTCGATGTCGGGTCCGGCATGGGCGCGGGCGAGCCCCTCAAGCAGCCCCATCGCCGCGCGCGTCAGGGTCGAGAGCGGCTTGCGCGCCGGCAGCGCGAGGCAGAGCCGGCTCAGCAGATCGGGCGCGGTGATCGGGCGCAGCCGGAATGCGGTCGCCTGGCCGGAGGCGCGCACGGCGCCCTCCGTGAGCACCGCATGGCCGTGGCCGGTGCGCACCAGCTCCAGGATCGCCGGCACCCCGGAAATCTCCCAGGCGATATTGAGCTGCAGACCGGCCCGCGCGGCCTCCGCCTCGATCAGCTTGCGGATCACGTGCATCGGTTCGGGGATGACCAGTGGAAAGCGCGGCAGTTCAGCGAACGGGAGCGAGGCGGCGGGCGCGGCGGCACGGCGGGTTGGCGCGGGGCTGATCAGGCATAGAGGTTCGTCGAGGATCGGCCGCGTCTCGATCGCGGCGAGTGGCGCGGGGTTGAGCATCAGGCCGAGATCGACCCGCCCCGTGGCAATCCATTCGCCGATATGGGTGGACAGACCCTCCACCACCGCAAGCCGGGCGCGCGGCAAGGTGTCGCGGAACCCCTCCACGAGGCGCAGGGTCAGCAGCCGCGCCATGCTGGGCGGCAGCGCGATGACAATCCGTCCCGTCGGCTCGCCGCGATCGGTGGCCAGGTCCTCGCGGGCCGCGGCGGTGAGACGGAGAATGCCCGAGGCGTGGGCGAGCAGGCGGGCACCGGCCTCGGTCGGGATCGCGCCACGACCGGTGCGTTGCAGGAGCGGCGTGCCGAGATCGGCCTCCAGCAGACGAAGCTGGCGGCTGAGCGCGGGTTGGGCGATCCCGAGCACCAGCGCGGCGCGGCTGAAACTGCCGAGTTCGGCGATGCGGACGAAATACTCGAGCTGGCGCAGGTTCATATGGAAAGGTTCGTCATCACCCGTCCGACAGTGCGCGCGCCAAATCGTCCTTCAGATCTGCCACATCCTCCAACCCCACCGACAGGCGGATCACGCCGTCGGTGATCCCAAGCCGGGCGCGTTCCTCGGCGCCGATCCGCATATGGGTGGTGGTCGCGGGGTGGGTCGCCAGCGATTTGGTATCGCCCAGGTTGTTGGAGATCGCGATCAGCCGGAACCGGTTCATCGCCCGGAACGCTTCCTCTTTGCCGCCATCCACCTCGAACGTCACCATCGTTCCCCCGCCGCTCATCTGCGTCGCGGCCAGCGCATGCTGGGGGTGATCGGTTCGGGTCGGGTACCAGACGCGGCGCACGCCGGGCAGCCCGGCCAGGAAATCGGCGATCGCGGCGGCGGCGACGCAACCGGCGGTGACTCGCAGCGACAGGGTCTCGATCCCTTTCAGCAGCAGCCATGCGTTGAAGGGCGAGAGCGCGGGCCCGGTGTTGCGGATGAAGGGCTGCAAGGTCTCCTCGACCCATTTCTTCCGCCCCAGCACGGCGCCGCCCAGCACCCGGCCCTGGCCGTCGATATGCTTGGTGCAGGAATAGACCACCACGTCGGCACCCAGCGCCAAGGGCTGTTGCAGCAGGGGTGTGGCGAAGACGTTATCGACCACGACGATCGCCCCGGCCGCGTGCGCAAGCGCGGCCACCGCAGCGAGATCGACCATCTCCAGCATCGGATTGGACGGGGTTTCCAGCAGTACCAGCGCGGCGGGCCGCGCGAGCGCCGCGCGCCATTGCGCCAGATCGCCGCCATCGACGAATTCGGACGTGATCGCGTAGCGCGGCAGCAGGGTGGAAACGATCCAATGGCAGGAGCCGAACAGCGCGCGGGAGGCGACGACTCGATCGCCCGCCTTCAGATGCGACAGCAGGGCTGCGTGAACGGCGGCCATGCCGGTCGCGGTGGCACGGCAGGCCTCGGCGCCCTCGATCGCGGCGAGGCGGGCTTCCAGCATTCCGACCGTTGGGTTGCCGAAGCGGGAATACTGGTAGTGCTCGACCGCGCCGGTGAAGGTGCCCTCGGCCTGTTCGGCGCTGTCATAGACGTAGCCGGAGGTGAGGAACAACGTCTCGGAGGTCTCGCCGAAGTTCGATCGGATGGTGCCGCCGTGGACGAGGCGGGTGGCGGGGCGGAGGGAGGCGGGATCGATGCTCATCGGTTGCGGGCCCTTGCGCTGGGGTGGCCCGACCGTGGGAGGGGCGGCATTCCCGGAAAGCGGGATGCCACGGGCCTCTTTAGCGCGCTTGTTTCACCTCGCCGCAATCCGGCCGGACAAATCACGAGGGGCGAGGGGCCCCGCCGGGGTCGGTTCTATGCCCCGGCGGATTGCGCCGTCAAGCCGGGCCGCCTATAATCGGAGCCGCGCGCGGGTGTAGTTCAATGGTAGAACGGCAGCTTCCCAAGCTGCATACGAGGGTTCGATTCCCTTCACCCGCTCCATCACGGCGCCTGGTTGCTGAACACGATCGTCCCGGACGCCGCGAACATCCCACCGACCCCATGGCAGACGGAAATTTTTGCGCCTGGAATCTGCGCCGGCGCGATCCCGCGCATCTGCCGCACGCTCTCCTGCAATGCATACATGCCGTACATGCCGGAATGCATGTAGGACAGCCCGCCGCCGTTCGTATTGAGCGGCAGCTTGCCCCCCGGGGCCGTGTTGCGGTCGGAAATGAACCGGCCCGCTTCCCCGCGCGGCACGAAACCCAGATCTTCCAGCCCATACAGCGGCAGATGCGCGAACGCATCGTAGATCATCAGATGATCCACGTCCTTGTGCGCGATCCCCGCCGCGCGCATCGCCGTCGGCCCCGCCACGCGGAAGGCGCGCGAGGAGGTGAAATCCTCCATCTGGCTCACCATCGGCGTTTCCACGCTTTCCCCGGTGCCCAGGATATAGACCGGTTTG
>JAKAZN010000358.1 GCA_021815835.1 Pseudomonadota bacterium | reverse complement strand
CTCGGGGCTTGGGCCGCCATCGGGTTGGGGTCTCCGGGTGGATCGCGGGACCGATGCTACAGGCCCCGGTGCCGCGCGGGGAGGCGCGCCGCGCCGGGGCTGGCATGACGGCAGGGCAGGGGGGCGAAGCGCCCGGTCAGCCGGTCACGCCCGGCGCGGTCACTCGGCCGCATTTGCGGGGAGGGAAACCCCCGGGGTCGCCTTGACGCGGTCCGGTTGCCGGCGCGCGGCGTTCGCGGCCTCGCCTTGCCCAAGCCGGATCAGCTCGGCCACGAAAGCGGCGCGCAGCGCATCCCGCTCCACGGCCGGCAGCCAGTTCGCCATGTTGTGGAATATATGGGCGTGGACGCGAGTCCGCTCCGCGGTCCACGGGTTCTCCGTGGCCGCCCGCGCCTCCGCCAGCAGCACGGCGAGACGGGGGCGCACCCGCGCGCGCATGGATTCGGGATCGAGCGCGGCCGGGGCGTCGATCGCGGCGGTGGTGGGGAACAGGTCGGGCTGGCGGTTCACGCTTCTCCGTCCTCCTCGGCGAACAGGTCGGGCGCGGCACGCCGGCCGGGCGTGGCCGGCGGCAGGCCGAGATCGGTCCGGGTGACCGGCGAGTCGGTGGCCTGCTCGAGCAGCGTATCAGCTTCGTCGCAGCGTTGCACGAGTTCGCCGAGTCGTCCGGCGAGATCGAGGATGGCCCGCAGCAGCATCTGGTCCAGCGCCTCCCCGTTGCGGGCGGCGAGCCAGCGGTAAAGGACGCGATAGCCGCTGACCTCGAAATTCCAGACCCGCTCCGGCACGTCGGTCAGCAGCAGGGAGGCGTCTGGTTGGAGCAGCACCGCACCACCACCGCGCCCATTGGCGCGGAAGGCCCGGGCCGGCGGTGGGACGGCCAGAGTGACACCGGTCGCGGTGCCGCGGATACGCGCGGTGCGGAAGGCGGTGGCGGGTTCGCGGGTGAAGCCTTGCAGCGCACGGATCTCGGCGCCGAGCGCGGCGGCGAGGGCGAACAAGTCCGGTGCGGCGGGCAGCGGGACGTGCGGGAAATCGTCCTCCAGATCGGCCGCGAAGCGCGTCGTGTACGACGTGGCGGACAGCAGCGCGAGCATCGCGTCGAACACGTCGAGCGGGCCGGGCGGCGTGCCATAGATGGAGCCGAGGCCGGCGATGACGGCGGGATGGAGGTAGCTCGCCTCGGCGCCGCCGGCGTGGCGGCGCAGCGGGAACACCCAGCCGCCGTAGCTGCCGCGGAAAGCGTGCTGGTCAGGCTTGGCGGCGTGGCACCACACGGCGGGGCCGCGCCCGGTGCCATCTTCCAGCGCGAACAGGCAGACATTCGCCGCACCCCAGGCCGCTTGCAGGGCGGGTTTGGGGAAATCGACATATTCGCGGCGATTGTAGAGCCAGCGCCGGTCCAGCGGGCGATAACAGACCTGCTCGATCGCCTCGGGCGCAAACGGGACCGCAAGCGCGGGGCCGGCCTTGCGATCACGGGTCTCCTTGAACGCTTCCGCCGCGCGATCGGCGGGCAGCCTCAGGAACGAGGTGATCCGCTCCGTCATCGCCGCGCGCGTTAGCGCATAGGCGAAATCATCCCGATAGGTGACGATCCCGTTGGAGCGGAAGGTCAGCAGCTCATCCAGCGCCGGCCAATCCCGTCCAGCGAACCCGGTTGGTTTCAGCCGATCCATCCCGGACCCCGGCAGCGGCGCGAAGCGCAGCCGGGCCGGGTCGGCTGCAGCTTCGCGCAGGAGATCCAATTTCTCGCCCCGACGGAAAGCGCCATGGCCCCAGGTATCGGCGTAGCACACTGCCGCTTCGGCGCCCTCGGTCTTGCGCCCGTCCGCCCAGGCGGTCAGCACGCAGACGCCGGTTTCGATATCGAAGACGTTCTCGTCCGCCTCCGCCCCCACCGGGAGGGCGCCGCGATTGTCGCCGCGAAGATCGACGATCTCGATCGCATCAAACCGCGCGCGCAGCATACGGCGCAGCCCGCCGAAGGCGCGCCCCGCCAGGAAGCCGCGATTGGTGATGAAGGATACCACGCCACGCCGCTCCGCCCCCGGCGCCTCGAACAGCCGCCACAGCGCCCAGCGCCAGAACGCGACATAGAGATCGGGAAACGGGTTGAGCGACCGGCCGAAGCCGGCGTCGCGCACGGGCCGTTTTAGATCTTCCCACAGCGCGTCCATCCATCGCCCGACCAGGGTTTCTACCTCCCCGCGTTTCAGCCGGCGGTAGGGCGGATTGCCGAGGATCGCCAGGATCGGCCGGCCGGATTTCACCGCGTCCGCCGCCGCGCGCTCCTCCACCATCGGCGTGCCGAGGAAATTGAGCGGGTTTGGCACGTTCACCGTTTCGGCCGACCCCGACAAGGTATCGGCCAGATAGATCGGCAGGCGTTCCAGCGGCACCACATGATGCGTGCCGATCTCGCGCAGCATCCGGTAATGCGCGATGGTGTAGGGGCCGACCAGCAGTTCGAACGCCTGCATGCGTTGGGCCAGGTTCAGCACCTCGGCGGCGACCATCGTGCCGTCGCCGAACCGCTCCCGTGCGCGCTCGGCCGTCACCGCAACGGCGGTGACCGGGAAGGTGCCCGTGCCGCACGCAGGATCGAGCAGCCGCACCGCGGGATCGAGCAACCCATCGGTGCCGAGGCCATCGCGCAGCGCGCGGTCGGTCGCGGTGACGATGAAGCGGACCACATCGGGCGGCGTGTAGAACACACCGTATTTCAGCCGCGCCCTTTCGTCGAAAGCCGCCAGGAAATGCTCGTAGAAATAGAGGATCGGGTCCTCGCCGCCGCGCCGGGCCAGCAATTCGGGCGCGAAGCTGTTCACCGTGTCGCAGATCACGTCGAAGCCGACGCCCAACACGTCCAGGACCTGCGGGAGAGTCAGCGCCTGAAGCGTCGCGCGCAGCAGTGGGTAGGTGCCCTGCGGCAACAGATCGAACGCATTGCGATCCACCGTGCCCGGGCCGGCCTCGCGCGCCAGCAGCAGGCCGAATGACAAGGTCTGCGCGAAAGCGTTGGCGAACAGGTCGTCCTGGTCCTCGGTCTCGTAACCGCCGGCAGCGGGATGGGCGAACAGGGTCTCACGGAACACCGTCCGCACTGCGTCCAGCGCCGGAGGTGCCCCGGTCGCGCATTGGTCGGCGACAATCCGGCGCAACAAGCGCGCCGCCTGTGCCAGAATCCGGGCGAAATCCCGTGCCGTGCGGACCGGCACGGCCTGTGCCCGAGCAAGGGTTTCCAACACGTCAAGCAGCGCCGCCGGATCGTGGCGCCGGATCAGCCGCTCCGCTGCCGCGTCCGCGGTGTCGGGATCGAGCGTGCTCGCCGGCAGCACCGTCGCTTCCGTTTGCCGTTCGCCGCGGCGATAGAGGTGGACAGTGTGGAAATTGCAGAAGCCCCAGAGCGGCAGTTCCTGGAAGCGCTGGAATTGTGCCCTGTCGTGGCCCCGCAGACGCTTCGGGTCGAGCGAGTTCCCAGGTACCTTGAGTTCGATAAAGGAACGCGCCGGCTGGGCGATTGGCGCGAAAGCGAGGTCGGGCCGCCCGATCCCCGCACGCCGGTATTCCGGCAACACGCGCGGTGGCAGCTCCATCCGCTCGGCAAGCAGCGCCTCCACCAGCGCCTGGAAGCGAGGAG